>USSL01000253.1 GCA_900557175.1 uncultured Eubacteriales bacterium | reverse complement strand
ATGGTATTTCACCTGAGAGCGTACTCGCTTCAAAGCCAGATGATACAAAGGCAATTTTTGAGGAAGGCAAAGCGCTTTTTATGAGAAACTGGACATATGCTTATCAGAGTGCACAGGCAGACACGAGCAAGGTTAAAGGCAACGTCGGTGTAGCACCGCTTCCGGTAGGTCCTGACGGCTCTGAATCATCAGGAACACTTGGCGGCTGGAACTATGCAATTAATGCAAATACAGAGAATAAAGAGGCTTCAATTTTATTTGCAGAGTTCATGTCAAGTTTTGAAGCTCAGAAGATTTCAACAACAGTAAGAGGCACATTCCCTACAAATGCATCAGTTTATGACGATGCATAAGCTCTAGCTTTTAATACCATTTCTCTAGAAAAACTCTTTTAAATCCAGATTGGTTAAGCAATAAGCCCTATGCTTCTCAAAGATACGAGAAGATATAACCAGCAAGCCGGCCGCAAATTTCTTCTATTTTCCAGTTGTATTTCCATAAGGCTCTGACAGGTGAGATGGAATATGCAGATGCAATGGCGCAGATGGATACGGAACTTAATGCGGCTTTAGAAAAAATGAAGTAGAACAATGATTCATAAATGGAAGTAGCGTTACGGCCGGTTGTTATTCATAATGACTGGCCGAACTTATAAGAGATGGCGGTGAAAGAAGATGGGCAGAAAGAAAAGAATGAATAAAGTTCAGCGGGATAATGTGATCGGATACGGACTTATCGCACCTTCGATGATATTACTGACGCTGATTGGTATCGTTCCGATTGTTATTACAGTGTCTTACAGTTTCCAGTATAAGGTACTCACAGATCCGATGAATACACATTTTGTCGGTTTTGAAAATTATATTACGTTGTTTACGAGCTCTACGTTTCTTGAAATACTTGAAAATACGGCAGTGTTTGCCGTGCTTTCGATGATATTGCAGCTTATTGTAGGCTTTGCCGGAGCACTTTTGATGAATAGTGCAAAAAGATGTATCGGGCTTATTAGAACATCAGTCCTTATACCGTGGGCTATTCCGGGTATCATTATAGCGTATATGTTTTCGTTTATGTTTAATGATCAGCTCGGTGTGATTAATTCAATTTTACAGACATTTCATATTACAGACGATCCGGTATCATTTCTGACAAGCAGCGGGTGGGCGATGTTTGTTGTTGTGCTGGCAGATACATGGAAGCAGTTTCCGTACATATCATTAATGATCCTTGCCGGATTACAGACAATACCGTCCGATCTTTATGAGTCGGCTTCTGTTGACGGGGCGACAAAGGTACAGCAGTTTTTCAGAATTACACTGCCGAATTTAAAGGGTATCCTTTTGATTGTTCTTTTGTTCAGAACAATGGGCGCTATCCGTATATTTGATATTATTTTCGGTATTACCGGCGGTGGTCCCGCAAACTCGACGGCTACGCTTTTATATCAGGCCTATAAATATTTGTTTGGTGACATGAATTTTGGCCTCGGTTCTGCATTGTCAACAGTAATTACAATTTTGATTCTTATTATCAGTATTATTTACATTAAAGTTCTAAAAACAGATGATTAAGGAGGGAAATAGCAATGAAAAAGAAAAGTTTACCCGCAAAAATTATGGGAACGCTTGGACTGATTTTGTTTCTTGTTCTTGTGATTTTCCCATTTTACTGGCTGATTGTAACATCCATTAAAGATCCTGCGGATATCAGTCTTATGCCGACGGAATTGTGGCCGTCAAGATTTTCACTTGATTTTTATGAAAATGCTTTTGTTGGACATAATCTGTTGATGTATTTGAAAAACAGTGTGATCGTAGCGCTTGGCGCCATGGTTGTAACGATTATCGTGGCGTTTCCGGCGGCCTATGCTTTTTCGAGAATTAATTTTAAATTTAAGAAGTTTTGGCAGAATTTTATTCTTATTTCAAATATGTTCCCGATTATCGCAATTGTTACACCGATGTTTGAAATCTTTAGGAAAATGCACATTATTAATACATATGCCGGTTTGATCATACCGAGTGTGATTATTACATTGCCGATGGCGATATGGACGCTGATCGCATTTATAAAAACATTGCCGTATGATCTTGAGGAAGCCGCCCAGATTGACGGCTGCAGCAGATTTCAATCGGTTATAAAGGTGATTTTGCCTTTGGCGGCACCGGGTGTCTTTACGACAGCAATTATTGCTTTTATTACGGCATGGAATGAATTTATGTTTGCTTTGATTCTCGTGACAAAGGATTCTATGAGAACAGTTCCGGTGGCGATTTCATTGTTCCCGGGGCAGTTTACAGTACCGTGGGGTGACATGGCGGCAGCTTCAGTTGTTGCAACAGTACCGATTGTTATCGTTGTTTTAATATGTCAGAAAAAGATTGTGGCAGGTCTTACATCAGGCGCGGTTAAAGGCTGATGTATCTTTTAAAAGAGGAATGGCTATGGTGAAAATAGGAATCATAGGAACGGGGCTTATTGCCCGATATCATGCAGAAACAATCAAAGAATGTATGGCAGATTGTCAGATTTGGGCAATATGCGATATAGATGAAAAAAAGATGAAGAAGTATGCAGAAGATATGGAACTTGGCAGTGTGCGGCAGTACACATCGTACAAAGAACTGATTGATTCAAGCGGCGTGGATATGGTGTCGGTGTGTACAAGCAATGATACTCATAAAGAAATTACAGTATATGCAGCAGAAAAAGGTATGAATCTTTTATGTGAAAAACCTCTCGGATTAAATTCGGATGAGGTGGAGATGATGGCTGCGGCCTGTGAGAAAAATAATGTCGTGAATATGACAGGATTTACGTATCGTCGTATACCGGCAATGGCAATGATTAAAAAAATGATTGATGACGGAAGTCTGGGGCGCATTTATCATTACAGAGGCAGATTTTATGCGGACAGAATGGCTCCGGTCGATCATCCGCTTGAATGGCGTCATTTAGAAGAAAAGGCCGGAAGCGGTGTTCTCGGAGATTTGGCCAGTCATACGCTGGATATGGCTTTGTATCTTTTGAACCATCAGTGTATTGAAATTAAAGATGTGTTTGCCGATGCTTCGATTTTTGTGCCATACAGAAAGGATGAAGTATCGGGAGTCATGACAAAAGTGACTTCAGACGATGTCTGTAATATTATCGCACATTTTGAGGACGGTACAGAAGTTGTACTTGAAAATTCAAGGTATTCTCCGTTTGAAATGGAAATTCACATA
>USSL01000252.1 GCA_900557175.1 uncultured Eubacteriales bacterium | reverse complement strand
CGTAAACAACATAATCACTTTTTAAAACTTCCCCAATGCCACTAAGCTTACTTTGACACACAAACGGTACTTCAATTTTTTTTACGGATTGTCCATCAAAAAAATCCCACTTTCCATTAAGCCCCATCCAGTCGCTACGACAAAAATCTGGCCTCGGATATTCTTCTCTCACACTATCCCTCCGTATCTCCAACAAATACTTATATACCCACTTTTAACGCTTGCTATTATTCCACACATTCATTATAATATTTATAAAACAAATATGCTTTACTCTCATTAATTCATCTATTTATTACATGTTTTATATTACCATTTTTCGATATTTTTATCAATATATATTGTTATTTTTTACTTTTTTCGTATATTTTGTCTATATTTCTTACCTTATTTTTGTTACTTATCACATTTTATTACATTATATATGTAATAAATGTCATAGTATTATTACATTTTTAAAAAAACATTGTAAAAAAGGAGTTTTAATCATGTCACAAAAAGTCAAAAAGCCTATAAAAATCATCGGCGAAAGAGATATTGAATTACATTTAAGCAACCCTGAACACCACGAGCAAATCACTAAAATCGCAAAAGCTCTTTCGTCCCCAATCCGTTTAAACATTTTAAACCTTTTAAAAAATACTGCCCTTTCCTTACAGGAAATCGCAAACATTTTAAATATCCCCGTATCCTCCACAGCATTGCATATTAAAATTTTGGAGGAAGCAAAACTCATCGTTACCGAATCACAACCCGGCGTTCACGGCTCAATGCGCGTCTGCATATGCAGTATGCAGTCTTTTCACCTCGAAACTTTCGATGCCGAATCAGATATCGCCGATAATACCATTTCCATGGAAATGCCCGTAGGAAATTACTACAACTTTGATATAGAACCCACCTGCGGACTTGCAGACGAAAACGGGGTCCTTGATGCTTATGATAATGTCCGCTCTTTTTATTCACCGCAGCACGCAAAAGCACAGCTTCTGTGGTTTCAGCAAGGATTTGTCGAATACCGATTTCCAAATATCTCAAACCCGCTGCTTCATCTTTCCGAAATATCTTTTTGTTTTGAATTATGCTCAGAAGCACCGGGATTTCTCGAAAACTGGCCATCAGACATCACCATTTCCATCAACGGGCACGAAGTTGCGACCTACTGTGCTCCAGGAGATTTTGGTGCACGACGAGGACATCTCACACCACCTGCATGGCCAAACGGCAGAACCCAATATGGTATTTTGAAAACATTTTCAGTACGCGAAAATGGAGGCTACCTAGATGGGCGTCTCGTCAATCCGAAAACCACCTTAAATCATCTTTCACTCGAAAAAAATCCTTATATTTCTCTGAAAATAGAGATTAAAAAAGACGCAAAAAATATCGGCGGCGTCAACATTTTTGGCGAAAAATACGGTGATTTTCCTCAAGGTATTGTTATGAAACTTATATACTAAAAATAAATGTACAGATAAGCAAAACAGGTATCATTACTTGCAGAATCTTCTACAAGTAAAATGATGCCTGTTTTACAGCAATAGTTTACATACCAATCTCCGCCACAACGCTATCGTGCGCCCGGACGCAGAGCCATCCGTCCAAAATGTTTGCACCACCTTCTTCCGAAACCGTCAGCATCTCCGCCGCTTCAAGCTGCATTTCAAAGTTATCATCTGAAAAATTCATGACAGATATGATTTTTTCGCCATCGTATGCTCTCTTACAAATAATTACGCCGTCTTTAGGGCTTTCGACAGTGCAGCTTCCAAACATCAACGTTTTCCTGTTGCCGCGAAGCGCTGTCAGCTTTGCCACATAGGAAAACAACGACTTTTCATCTTCCGTCTGCTGTCCGGCGCTTTCAATCGACTGCTTTTGATAATTGATCCACGGCGCCGCATCCGAAAAACCGCCGTAGGCTGTGTCATCCCAATACATTGTGTTGCGGGAATAATCTCTCGTCGCTTTCACAAGATCAGCCATTGCCTCTGTCTTGGATTTGCCGTCTGCAAGGGCAGACTCATAAGCAAGAACGCCCTGTATATCGCGCGCATCCGCGCGGCTTTCGCACCGGTAATTTTCCATACCGATTTCGTCTCCGAAATAAATAAAAGGAATCGCCCGATAGGTCATCATCAATGTAAATAATGTTTTCGCCTGTCTTTTGTCAAAACCAAACCTGGACGGAAATCGCGGCATATCGTGACTTCCGAAAAAGATTGTCGGATAACAATCGCCGTCATAGCGCGCCGTCATTTTGGAAAGCTCGCCGAAAAACCGTTCAAAACAAAAGTCCGGCTGGCTTCCGAGATTAAAATTAAATGTCGTATCAAGCTGTCCTTCTCTGGCATAGGACGCAATCACATCAAGGTCGTCGCTGCTTATTTCCCCAACCAAAAAGACAGGATCTTCTCCATCAAAATGGTCTTTAAGCCGTCTCATAAATTCATGAATGCCTTTCTGATTGACGTCATGCAAGTGCCTCTGTTCTCCATTTTCATCAAAGGGATTATCTAAAAACGCGTCGTCAAGCGTCACATTATTAATGACATCAAGGCGGAAGCCGTCCACACCTTTTTTCCGCCAAAAATCAAGCATTTCAAAAATAGCATCACCAACAGCCGGATTCGCCCAGTTTAAGTCAACCTGCTCCTTCGCAAAGGAATGATAGTAGTACATTTTTGTCGTTTCGTCATATGCCCACGCCGAACCGCCGAAAAAGGATTCCCAGTTGTTTGGCTCATGGCCGTCCTTCGGTGCCTGCCACACATACCAGTCGCGTTTCGCATTATCTGTGCTGCGCTTTGATTCCAAAAACCACGGATGTTGATCTGATGTATGGTTAATGACAATATCCGAAATCACACGAATGCCAAGTTCATGAGCCTTTGCGATAAAAGCCTCAAAATCTGCCATTGTACCGTAATCTTCATCTATTCCATAATAATCTGATATATCATAACCGTTGTCCACCTTCGGCGACGGATAAAAAGGCGTCAGCCACAGGCCGCCCACACCAAGCTTTTTCAAATACGGCAGCTTTGACATCATACCTTTAAAATCCCCGATGCCGTCATGATTGCCGTCGCAAAAGCTTGGCATATAAATCTGATAAAATACGGTTTCTTTCCACCACTGTTTCATAAAATCGCCTCCAAATCGAATAAATTTCCTATATCAAGACAAAGCTGACAAGTCCGCTTCGAACTCCCTAAATCCCTCAATCCTTGAGGGACTTGCTCCGC
>USSL01000251.1 GCA_900557175.1 uncultured Eubacteriales bacterium | reverse complement strand
GGACAGCCGGTATGAGGAAATAGCAATCTATGATTATGAGCTGCCGTTTCAGATTGGTGAGTATGAAAGCCTTGATGAATTAAACCGGCTGGCAGGGCTTATTGAAGATTTGCCTGATGATGTGCAGGCTAATCTTTCGGACTTGATTGATGAGTTTGGCAGTGTTGATGACGTTGCCGAGGCGGCACAAGATCTGATCTATTATGATGGGTGTTCCGTCGAAGATGTGGCAAGAGAACTTATTGAAGATTCAGGGGCGCTTGATGGGCTGCCGGAAAATCTCAGATATTATTTTGATTATGAAGCCTATGCAAGGGATTTAAAGATTAACGGCGACCTGATCGAGTGCAGCCGTGGTGTTTTTGTGAGATAACAGGAGGATAAGAAGATTATGAACTTTGGACAGAATTTATATGACTGGTTTTTATCAAATGCACAGGGGCTTGTCCTTGTTGCGATTGCAGTGATTGGTGTTTATTTAGGCTTTAAGCGCAAGTTTACGGAGCTTGTCGGTTTTTTGGTCATCAGCCTGATTGCCGTCGGCCTTGTGTTTAATACAGCAGGTGTGAAAGATTTGCTCTTGGATTTGTTTAATAAGATTGCCGGTATTTAACAGGGGCAGCTGGTCGGATGTTTTTTTGGCCGGCTGCTATTTTTAAAGATAAAAAGGATATAAGGAGAACTACAGTGAAGAAAATTAAATCATATACAAATATATGGTCGATTGAAAAGGCGCTTTATGCCATTAATGATTTACAGCTGCCGTTTCCGTTGACATTTTCGCAGATGGCCTTTTTTGTCATCAGTCTGTTTTGTGTGATGATGCTTAGTGATGTCCCGCCATTGTCGGCCATAGATAACGTGTTCATTAAATATCTTGCCATTCCGGTCGGTATCACATGGTTGATGTCACAAAAAACTTTTGACGGTAAAAAGCCATACCGGTTTTTATACTCGGTGATCTTGTTTTTATTCCGGCCGAAGGTGACCTGTGCCGGGAAGCCTGTCAGGGTGCAGCGTCCATTTAAGCACCGTCAGGCCATTACAGCAGTAAAGGGGGAATATCACCATGCAGAATGTATTTCCAGTTAAATACATTGAGGATAACCTTGTTTGGAATCAGGAAAATGAGGTTTTTGCCTATTATGAGCTGATACCTTACAATTACTCGTTCCTTTCGGCACAGCAGAAGTTGGAGGTGCATGACAATTTCAGGCAGCTTATCGCACAGAACCGCGACGGCAAGATCCATGCGCTGATGGTTGCGACAGAATCTTCCGTGAAGCTTGCACAGGAACGGTCAAAAAGACAGGTGAAGGGGCGGCTTAAGGCGATTGCCCGGGCGCGTATTGACATGCAGACGGAGGCGCTTGTGGAAATGATCGGTGAAAATCAGATTGATTACCGCTTTTTCATTGGATTTAAGCTGCTGTCCTCGGATGAGGAGTTCAGTTTGAAAAATATGGCAAAATCCATGAAGGCTGCCTTTTCTGACTTTTTCCGTGAGGTCAACCACCGGATGATGGGGGATTTTGTCAGCATCAACAGTGATGACATCAGCCGTTATGGCAAAATGGAACGTCTGCTTGAGAGCAAGCTCTCAAGACGTTTTAAGGTGCGCCGTCTTGATAAGAATGATTTTGGGTATCTCATTGAGCATTTTTACGGCCGTGACGGTGTGGCTTATGAAGATTATACATATACGCTGCCAAAGCGTCAGCAGGGGAAGGATGTATGGGTAAGAAAATATGATATTCTCCAGCTGTCATTATGTGAGATTGAGGAGAATCAGAGATATATCCATATCATCCGGGAGGATTCGGAAAGTTATGTGGCTTATTTTACGGTAAGTACGATCGTTGGCGAGTTAAATTTTCCATCCAGCGAAATTTTGTATTATCAGCAGGAACAGTTTACATTTCCAGTGGATGTCAGCATGAATGTCGAGATCGTCGCCAATAAACAGGCGCTCAGTGTCGTGCGCAATAAAAAGAAAGAACTGAGTGACTTGGATAACCATGCGGCACAGGCCGATGTTGCCGGTGATGACAGTGTGGAGAATGCCCTATTGGATGTGGCCGAACTGGAAAATGACTTAAACCAGTGTAAGGAGGCCATGTACAAGCTGTCATATGTTATCCGTGTACCGGCGCCGGATGTGGATGAGCTTAAACGGCGCTGCAATGAGGTCAGGGATTTTTACGATGACTTTAATGTTAAGATTGTCCGTCCGTTTGGGGATATGCTGGGGCTGCATGGGGAATTTCTCCCTGCCAGTAAACGGTATGAAAATGATTATGTGCAGTATGTGACCTCTGATTTTCTTGCGGCGCTTGGCTTTGGTGCGACACAGGCGCTTGGGGAAAATGATGGTATTTATTTCGGGTATTCCGTCGATACCGGACGGAATGTGTATATACAGCCCGCACTTGCGGCACAGGGTGTGAAGGGTTCCGTGACAAATGCCCTTTCCGCGGCATTTTTGGGCAGCCTTGGCGGCGGCAAGTCATTTTCAAATAACCTGCTTGTTTATTATGCGGTGCTTTTTGGGGCGCAGGCGCTGATCGTCGATCCAAAATCCGAGCGCGGTGGATGGGGCAGTGCATTTCCTGAACTTGCGGATGAGATCAATGTGGTGAATTTAACGAGCAGAAAGGAAAATGCCGGTCTGCTGGATCCGTTTGTCATCATGAGGGACAGACAGGCGGGGGAAAGCCTTGCCATTGAAGTACTGACATTTTTAACAGGCATTTCAAGCCGTGACAGTGAGAAATTCCCGGTGCTGGTGCGTGCGATCCGTGCAGCATCACAGAGCAACCACCGGGGGCTTTTGCAGGTCATCAATGAACTGCGGATAGAAAACACGGAGATTTCGATGGGCATTGCAGACCATATCGAAAGCTTTGTGAATTATGACTTTGCACGTCTGCTTTTCAGCTATGGCGATGTCGGCTATGCCATCAATTTGGATAAGCAGCTGAATATCGTGCAGGTGGCTGACCTTGTGCTTCCTGACCGGGATGTTGCCCTTGAGGAATATACAACCATGGAACAGCTTTCCATTGCCATGTTAATTGTCATCAGTACGTTTGCGCTGGATTTTATCCATACGGACAGGCAGACATTTAAGATCGTCGATTTGGATGAGGCATGGACATTACTTAACGTGGCGCAGGGCAAAACGCTTTCCAATAAGCTTGTCCGGGAGGGACGTTCCTTAAATTCGGCGGTTTATTTTGTGACACAGAATGCCGGGGATGTTTCGGATTCCGGCATTAAAAACAATATCG
>USSL01000250.1 GCA_900557175.1 uncultured Eubacteriales bacterium | reverse complement strand
GTGCATCTTCATCATTTTTTGATGCATCCGGCTTGAGCTTTTTCACCTCGACTGATGTAATCATGTTATTTTTAACGCAGAGCACCCGGTACTCATAACCGCCGATTGTAAGCATAACTTTCTCATCCTCAGCCGGAATATGCTCAAGCCTTGCAATAATAAGACCATTGAGCGTATCAAAATCATCTTCATCGTAGGAAACACCAAGCGTCTCTGCAAGCTCATCTAACGGCGCCTCGCCCTTTACAATATATGTATCAGCGCCGCTTTTTTGTATGAAGCCCTCATCAACATCATATTCATCAAAAATATTTCCGACAATTTCTTCAAGAATATCTTCCATCGCCACAATGCCCGATGTCTGTCCGTACTCATCAACGACAACGGCCATATGTATCTTTTTCTTCTGCATATCCTTAAATAATATATCAATATTCTGTGTTGCCGGCACAAAGTAAGGCGCACGCATACTTTTTCGTACAGTTGCACTGTCTTCCCCATATTTCATCGCAGCTCTCAATAAATCCTTCAGATGAAGAATACCTACAATATTATCAATATCATCTTCATAAACAGGATATCTTGAAAACCGCTCTTTAAGCATCAGTCTTGCAGCTTCCTTAAACGGCATATTAATTTCCACACCGATAATATTTTTCCGGTGCGTCATAATATCTGCCGCCTCCTTATCACCGAAATCAAAAATATTGTTGATCATCTTTGCCTCATCGGCTTCAAGGGCACCTTTTTCATGTCCCTCGCTGACCATCTGTTTAATTTCATCGGTCATTTGTTCCGGCTTTTCACCGGATCTTCCGAATAAATGCGAAAAACCTCCTGAAATTTTTCTAAAAAATCCCTTACTGCGGGGATTAACGTCTTCCATCTTACTTCTTACTCCTTCTTTGCTTATGTACCAAGCTCCAGACTGATAAGCAGTGCTTCATCAACTTTTTTTAATATATCACAGTCAAGATGACATACCTTTTCCTTCAGCCGTTTCTTATCAATTGTCCTGACCTGCTCCAGTAATATAACCGAGTCTTTGACAAGTTCATCGTTTCTTGCCTGCAGTTCGACATGCGTCGGGAGCTTGGCTTTGTTCATTTTCGATGTAATGGCGGCACAGATGACTGTCGGGCTGTGCCTGTTGCCTGTATCATTTTGTATAATAAGCACCGGTCTTACACCGCCCTGCTCAGAGCCGACGACCGGTCTTAAATCCGCATAAAAAATGTCTCCGCGTTTAATAACCACAAGATTCACACTCCTGATATACCTTTTAGATAATTGTTCCCACTAATCTAAAGTGTATTCATCAAGTGCTTTTTTATTGAAGTCCGCCGTCAGTCCAAAAGGTAGCTGATTTCTTCCACAACCTTTTTGTTTTTATAATAAACACGCGGCACACGGCGGCTGACACTGCACACAAATTCATAGTTAAAAGAGCCTGCCGCCTCTGCCGGCTCCTCCACAGGAATGCATAAGCCGCCATCCCTGCCTACAAGCGTCACTGTATCACCTTCTTCAATTCCATGAAGTCCCGTAATATCAACCATCATCTGATCCATACATACACGCCCGATCACCGGCGCATACTGACCGCGGATAAGCACGCGGCCCTTTCCTGACAGACTGCGCGGATAACCGTCGGCGTAACCGACCGGCACTGTCGCTATTTTTGACTTTTTGTCTGTCACATAAGTACCGCCGTAGCTGACACATGTTCCCTCAGGCACTTCTTTAATATACGTAATATGGCTTCTTAAAGACATGACCGGACAAAGCGAAAGCGCCTTCTTATCCATCGCTTCCGACGGATATAGTCCGTAAATAATAATTCCGGCTCTCACCATATCAAAATAAGCCTCATCATAAGCCATAATGCCCGCACTGTTGGCACAATGCTTAATCGGTATATGAATGCCCTCCGCTTCAAGAGCATCTGCCATCTGCCTGTATTTTAAAAGCTGCTGCTGCGTCTTTTCGCGTCCGCTCATATCCGCACAGGCAAAATGGGTAAACAGTCCCTGTATTTCAATCAACGGCAGACCGGCAATCTTTTTAATCTCACAAATGCTTTCTTTTCCCGGACAAAATCCGATACGACTCATCCCCGTATCCACTTTAATATGCACAGGATACGGCTGATGGGCACCGCGTGCTTCAAGCACTTCATTCAACCGGCATGCCGCCCGGTATGTAAAAATTGTCGGTGTAATATGATTTTCGATCATCTCACCGTAGCGTGCTTCCTCAGCTGCCCCCAATATAAGTATCGGAAGGCTGATTCCGTTTTTGCGAAGTTCAAGCGCCTCATCGACACATGAAACCGCAAGCCAGTCAACACCAAGCGCCGCCATCTGCCGTGCAAGCATCACTGCACCGTGCCCGTAGCCGTCGGCCTTAATCACGCCGCAAAGCATCGGCCCATCGCCGATACACTGCCGTATCTGCCTTATATTATGTTCAAATGCGTCCAAATCAATTTCCGCATAATATCTGAATGTACTCACTTTTATCGCCTCTCATCTAATGATACATGGTATATATTTTATAATATCCGATGCCAAAAGTCCATAGAGGCCGCACTTATTTTTTGCAGCATCGCCACACAGGCCATGAATATAGGCGCCAAGCGCCGCCGTCCGCCCCAAAGCTTCCTCGCTTTTATCCTTCTGCTGACATACAAGACCGCCAATGATCCCTGAAAGCACATCGCCGCTGCCGCCGGTCGCCATCCCGTTATTTCCCGAACAATTGACATAGCCAAAGCCGTCCGGCGTACATGTCACTGTCCGTGCATCTTTAAGTACACAAATCACCTGATACCTTTTTGCAAACTTACGGCACGCTGCCAGAACATCTGATGAAATCATTTTTATATCCCGCCCGGTAAGCCTTGACATCTCCCCAAGATGAGGCGTCATAATCACCGGACAGCGGCGGCCTAAAAATGAAATAAGACCATCTGCAGATTCTTTGCCGCGAAGCATCATCGCAAGCAGATTTAAGGCATCTGCATCCATAATGACCGGCACTGTACTTGTCTCAAAAATCGTATTTAATAATGTCAGTGCGCCTGCACTTTGACCGATCCCCGGACCTGCAACAATCGTATCAGCCCACGATACACACGCTGCAATCTGTGCCTTATCCGGACATTCGCCATCATAACATGTCACAATGGCCTCAGGAAGCAGCTGCTGAAGCACCGTCCGGTTTTCCTCACATGTAAGAATACGGACAAGGCCGACATCTGTTCTATACGCCGCTGCCGCGCTTAAATAGCA
>USSL01000249.1 GCA_900557175.1 uncultured Eubacteriales bacterium | reverse complement strand
TCTTTTTCCAATAACCGGTAAAACTTCGACATATGAACGCCGTCCACAAGGGCATGATGACAGAGCACCGACACCGGAAGCAGGATGCGTCCATTCTCCTCAAAATACTTTCCCCACGTCAGCCGCGGATTACTGTCTGCAGGCATCGGCACCGGCTGAACGAGTGATGTATATGTCACCCACGGTACGCTTGACACAAATATTTTTCCGAGTGCCTCATCTGCATCCTCAGCAATTGAAGGGCAGCACTTTGCAGCTTCCTGCGCAGTCACAGCCTTTTTAATATAAATTTCAAAATCATCAATCCGGCTGTCTACATCGCAGTAAGCGTATGTTTCATCATCAAGAGCAACCGTGTGTGTCGTCTGACACCATTCAAACTCAACAATCCGCCCACCCACAATACGCTGGCGAAACTCTCTGACACCGTTGGCCGCCCGTGCAGCGCAATAGCAAAATGTAAGAAAAAAGGAAAGCTTCTCCCGCTTTACTTTTTCTAAAAGCGCCGTAATATCCACATTCACCGTCATTCCTGCATACGGATAGGCCAGACTGTTAAAATACTCAAAATGTGCTTTTCTTTTGTATGTTTCCATGTCAATATAAACGTATCTCATACCCATTCGTCTCCTTCTCATCTTCTCTGCCGCAGTGCCGATCTTCTTGCCCACAGCTCCGGTCTTCTTATCTGCTGCGCCGTCTTTTTGAACAGCTTCAATAACATCCTCTATTCGTGCAGTTCCATCATTCCAAGTTTAAGATCTATCTTATAATCCTGTTTATCCGGTCTGTAATTCTCCCAAATCACCTCAAAACCTAATGTATCTACATAAAACTTTTTTAACTTTTCATAATCACTTCCGATAATCGCGATATGATGCACTTTATCGAGTTTCAAACTTAACCCTCCCATCTAAATATAACTTAATTTATCTTATCATTTTTCGTTTTTCCCGGCAATATCTTCCCGAAGTAAATCCTGTATTTTATCATCTTCTCTTAAAAATGCCATATCCTCATCTGTTTTAATGGCATCAATCAAACTCTTTTTAAGCTTCGGGCCAAAAGCCTTATCGACTTCCTTCGTTTTCATATGACGATACAGCGGCGATTCATTTAACCGCCACGGTTTTGTCAGCGATTTTAGCATCGGCACAAGTATTTTTAAAGACTTTGCCCTTGCTTTCGTTGCCGTATAAAGCTGCAAATGAGCAACATAAGTATTATATTCCCACAAATCAAAAACCTCAGCGGCTTTTTTATCCGTCTCAGCAATATATTCCGCATCCTCCGTCCGTTCCTCCAAAATCGCAAGTTCCATCAGAGACATAAGCACCCCATGAACTTCATTGGTCACCTCAAGCAGCTTTTCTTCCGCCATCTGTGCCGCTGCTTTCAATTTGCCCTGTTCTGTCAGAAGATTTATTTTCATCTGCTTCTTATCAAAAAAATTTTCATCAGGCAGCGAATCAAGCAATTCCTGCGCCCTTTGATAATCTTTACGCGCCGTATATTTAGAAACAAGCATCGCCTTTGCCTGATTTTGTACGGCACTGTCACCGCATTTTGACGCCCGCACATACAACGCCTCCACCGCTCCGCAAAAATCAAACGCCGTTTCATCTGTCGCCCCCAACGGCATATCTTTGTCCGGAGCTTTCCGTCCGCCTCCCTGAAACATAAGAAGACCGTCCAAACACACCGCCGTATTAAATATCAATAATCCACACGTCGGAAACTGCTTTATTTTTTCCATCGCTGTCTCAAAAACAGTCTCAAAATTCTCTGACTCTGAAAGTTCTGATAAATGATTGACAAACACAGCAACTTCCTTTTCCGATAAATCCTCCTGAAACGACAATAACGTATTCAAATCTGTATCCAAAAGTCTTGCAATGGCAGGCAGTAATGTAATATCCGGGTAGGACGTTCCCTTCTCCCATTTATTCACCGCCGGCGCACTCACGCCAAGATACCCTGCCATCTCCTCCTGCGTCAAATGCTTCTCAAGCCGCCCTTTTCTAATCACTTCATTTATCTTCATAAACAGCCACCTCTTTCACTATGACCTTCGCCGCCGAAAGCGGCATATCCAGTCTCTGAAAAAAGTATAACAGTTGGGGGAATTTAATACAATTGACCGCTTATTAAATATATGTAAAAAAAATTAATCGGCAGTCAATGGAGATTTGCATTACATATGGAAACTTCTGTATTCGATATATCGGCGCAGGGGCAGCCATATCATTTTGCTATCGTTACTGCAAAATGATATGGCTGCCCCTGCAGACTATACCTCCGCCTTCGGATTGAATATAAGCGATGCAATATACCCTAGCAGCAGCGAGGCGCTGATACCGATGGCGGAGGCGGTAAAGCCGCCTTTAAAAATACCGATAAAGCCCTCGTTTGTGATGGCTTCCTTCACGCCGAGCCAGAGTGAGTGGCCAAAGCCGATCAGCGGCACAGAAGCGCCCGCGCCAGCAAATTCAATAAAAGGTCCGTACAGTCCGAGCGCACCGAGTGCCACACCCGAACAGACGAGCAGCACCATAATCCGCCCCGGCATTAGCTTTGTTTTGTCCATTAAAATTTGTACGGCGGCGCAGATGGCGCCGCCGATTAAAAATGCTTTCACATAGGCCATCTTTTTGTCCTCTTTTCTCAAAAATTTATGCGTTATAAAATTTGTGCACTATAAACAGACAGCCCGTACCTGTATACATTACAGATACGGACTCTGTGATAAACTTTATATCGTCATAAATTTAGAATAGACAAAAAACGGACATTTTATACTTCTGCCGTGTATTTTTTAAGCCATGCAGCTTCTTCCTCTGTAAGATATGGTGAAACCGTATCAAATACAAGCTTATGATAAGCATTCAGCCGTTTTTTATCAACAGCTGTCAGCTGATTCACGTCAATGGCATCAAGGTCGATCGGTGCGAATGTCAGAGGCTCAAAGTACATAAACTGACCGTATTCATTGGCCTCACCCTTGCGGCAGACAAGCTCATTTTCAATACGGATGCCGTGACTGCCTGCAATATAAACGCCCGGCTCGTCCGTTGTGATCATGCCCGCTTCAAGGACAGCGCTGTCATTTCTTTCAGGAACAACACGCCATCTGAAACCGTTCGGTCCTTCATGGACACTCAAAAGATAGCCGACGCCGTGGCCTGTACCGCACTGGTAATCAATATCCATATCCCACATCGGCCCTCTTGCCAATATATCAAGATTTAAACCTGTACAGCCATATAAAAAGCGGGCGTTCTGAAGATTTAACATCCCCCTGAGAAC
>USSL01000248.1 GCA_900557175.1 uncultured Eubacteriales bacterium | reverse complement strand
GGCAGGTTAAGATGAGGAAAACCTCATTTTAACTTGTACTAAATCTTGACATAGGGCCAAGCGTCAATAATATGTGAATCTTTGTTGATGAGTTGCTCAGCGTGAATACCAATATTTGACCAGTTATTAGCTTCAATGGTTTGTTCCCAATCTTTGCCAAAGGCATATTCATTTCCTTCATAAATGAAGCTCATATCCAATGAAATCACTGCTCTTTTTGAGGAATAGATATATCCACCAAAAGCTATAATTGAAATACCTTTTTCAAACAGTTCAACAACATCGACAGAGGAACGAGAAAAGACTAATGTTACAGTATCGTTGTCACAAACATACCGTTCTGCGTAGAGAACAAGGCATTCACCGCCAGTTGCTTCATTACAAGTGTGATAACCACTTTCACGCGTAACCCCTCGTCGATGATATGTTCGTAAATCTTTCTGAGCCAAAGCAACCCCTCCCTCACAAATTAGTAAATAGTTCACTCAGAGAAACATCAAGCCCATCAGCTATTTTCTGAATATTTTTTAGTGCAATATTCCTTTTGCCAGCCTCAACTGATGCAAAGTAAGTTCGATCCATATCAATAGATAAGGCAAACTTCTCTTGGCTCAATCCTTTTTGCTTTCGTAACTGCTGCACCCTGAGTCCGAATGATTTTTGAATATCCAAAGGCATTCACCTCCAAAACACACAATATTTCTATAATATTATTTTGCTTGAATGATGTAAATAAGGCAACGGATTATAAGCAACAAGCAATTAATTTCTACGCAATGGCTAAATCAAAAGCAATTAACCGTAAAAAGTACGATGCTTTTATTTTACCCATTATAGATAAATGAGAAACTAAAAAAACTAGAGCACGATTTCTTGCGCAAAAGTAAGAAAGAGTGATATACTATACAAGTATTGCTGTGTTTGTATCTTCAACATAAATATACCAGCAAACCTATATTTAAAATATTCCGACGAAAGGAACTTTATTTATGCAATACGAAAAAGCATATCACAATATAGCACCCGTTTTCGACGAGAGCTCACGTATTTTGATTCTCGGCTCATTTCCGTCGGTGAAGTCAAGAGAGGTGCAGTTTTTTTACGGCCATCCTCAAAATCGCTTTTGGAAAGTCGTGGCCGCGCTGACTGATGAACCGGTTCCTTGCACTATTGAGGAAAAACGGGTACTTTTACTAAAACATCATATTGCTGTGTGGGATGTGATTGAGAGTTGTGAAATCGAAGGCTCCTCCGACAGCAGCATTAAAAATGTGAAAGTTAATCCAATCGAACGTATTTTGACATCAGCGTCCATTGAACGCATTTACTGTAATGGCGCCAAGTCATTTGAATTATATAAAAAGTATTGCGAAAAAAATCTCGGCAAAAAGGCAATAAAGCTGCCAAGCACAAGTCCGGCCAATGCAGCAGCATCGCTGCCAAAGCTCATTGAAAAATGGAGCGAAGCAGGCGTCGGTGATTTTCGCATAGGAGATGACACTTATGAAAAATGAAAATAAAAAAATGAAATCTGCGGCAAGACAGAATACAAAACAAGTCACAAAACAAGCTGCAAAACAAGTTATAAAGCAAAGCAAAAAAGCACCCCAAAAGACCTACCGTGTCAAATGTCGCGAATATGATGCTCTCGGCCGAGGCATTGTCAGCTTTAACGGCTCTAAAATCCCCGTTGCCGGTTTACTTCGTGGCGAGATGGCACATATGACATTAAAGCACACAAAAGACGAGACTATCGGCTGTCTGACCGATATTGAAGAAGCTTCTGAAAACCGCGTGTCACCAGCCTGCGGCTACCATAAAAAATGCGGCGCCTGTCAGCTGATGCATATGTCTTATGAAGAACAACTCTATTTTAAAGAACAGCTTGTCCAAAGTATTTTCTGCAAAAATACAGTGCGTCCGATCATCGGCATGGAAAATCCGTATCACTACAGAAATAAGGTTCATGCAACTTTCGGTACAGACAAAAAAGGCCGCTATATTGCCGGATTTTACGAAGAAAACAGCCATCGTATCATTGATGCAGATGACTGCATGATTCAGAATGAAACAGCCAACGCTATTGTCAATGACATGAAGCTGATTGCGAAAAAGCTAAATATCCGTCCATACAATGAGGATAAAAAAAGCGGTATTTTACGCCACGTGCTTATAAGAACCGGCTTAAAAACCGGACAGGTGATGGTCGTGCCAGTCATTGGTTCGGCTGTATTTGCAGGAAAAAATCAATTTGTAAAACAGCTTCTTGAAGCCCACCCGGAAATTACAACCATTGTCATTAATTATAACAGTAAAAAGACAAGCATGATTCTCGGCGATAAAGAAGAAGTCGTTTTTGGTAACGGCTATATCGAGGACGAGCTTTGCGGCTGCCGTTTCCAAATATCACCGAAATCATTTTATCAGGTCAATCCCGTACAGACAGAGAAACTCTACAATGCGGCAATCAAGATGGCACAATTATCATCAAAAGACCGTATCCTCGACGCTTATTCGGGAATCGGCACAATTTCCCTGATTGCGGCCGGCAGCGCAGCCTCTGTCACCGGTGTGGAAATTAACAAAGCGGCCGTACACAACGCTAAAGAAAACAGCCGCTTAAACAATGCACAAAATGTCAATTTCATTTGCGAAGATGCAGGCAAATTCATGCATCAAAGCTGCAAGAACGAAAAATATGACGTTGTTTTCATTGATCCGCCGAGAAGCGGCTGCGATAAGCCGTTTATCAATTCACTGATCCGCCTGAATCCGGAAAGAATTGTATACATCTCATGTAATCCTGTCACTCAGAAACGTGATACGGATATACTTGCCAAAGCCGGATATCAGATCGAAGACGTGCAGCCTGTAGATATGTTTGGAATGAGCTATCATGTTGAGACGGTTGTACTGCTTTCCCACAAAAAGCCTGACAGTGTAATCAATAAAACAGACAAATAATTATTGTTGATAACTTGAATGTTATACCTTATATAGATTTTCAGGCAGCAGGTGCAAAAATGACTATTTAATCATAAAGATAAATGTGAGTATCTCAAGTGTGGCATTGTGTAAACAGCCCTAAGTGAATCATCAGAGGAGGAAAGCTAAAATGGCCGATAAAAATACAGCCGATATTGGATTTGAAAAACAAATATGGAATGCAGCCTGTGTGCTTCGTGGCAATATGGATGCGTCAGAATATAAGAATGTCGTTCTGGGATTGATTTTCCTAAAGTATATCTCAGATAGATTTGATGATAAGTACCGGGAACTTAAAGACGAAGGAGACGGATTTGAGGAAGATA
>USSL01000247.1 GCA_900557175.1 uncultured Eubacteriales bacterium | reverse complement strand
ATGGAGCTGACTGTTACTAATAGGTCGAGGGCTTGACCTGAGAGGTCGGAAGATTTGGAAGATGAAGTAGACTATTACAATATGCAGTTTTGAAGATACATACGTGGAAGGCCTGGATTTTATCCGGGTCTTTTTTTGCATATTGTAATAACAGGAGGGATAAGATGTTTAATATAAGAGTGGCAAAACAAGAAGACTATGAGCATATCAGAGATTTTTATTATGAAGTCACTGATGGCATGGAAAATTCCCAGTTTAAGCCGGGGTGGCAAAAAGATATTTATTCGACACAGGAATTTTTAATTGACTCTATTAAAAAAGGCGAGATGTATATCGGTGAGAAAGACGGTCAGTATCTTACATGCATGGTTGTTAATCATATGTATAATGATGGCTATAGAAAAGTGGCATGGCCGACAAAAGCATCGGATGGGGAAATACTCGTCATTCAGCCCTTGGGGTCGCACCTGCATTTGCAGGGCAGGGAATCGCAAAAAAAATGGCAAAAAGTGTCATAGAACTTGGTAAAAAAACGCACATGAAAGTAATCCGTTTAGATGTTCTTGAAGGAAATATTCCTGCCCAAAAAGTTTATGAGCGGCTTGGCTTTAATTATATCAATACAATACAGATGTATTATGAAGATACGGGATTGACGGGATATATGCTGTATGAGTATGTGTTGTGAGGTGTAAAATGAGGTTTGCAAGTAGGCGGCAAACCTCATTTTAATATATCCGGGCAATGATATCTTGGTTTTCCACGGCTTATTTTGCCATATTCGATTGCTTCTTTCGGGCACTGGCATATGCAGGCCATGCAATGCGTACAGTTTCCGTGCCATACCGGTTTATGGTGCTCAATAGTAATATTGTTCAGCGGGCATACTTCCCTGCATTTGCCGCAGCCGATGCAGTCATCTGAGACTGTAAATTTTTTGTCATGGACAAATACGGCATAAAAAACTTTATTGACAATACTGCTGCAGAAGCGGCCGGACAGTGTTACGGGTACGGCTGAAAAAGGAACTTCGGCACGGATTGAAGCTGATAGCTGTTCAAGCTGAGGTATGCATTTGCTGACAATTGCGCGCGCCTCACTTTCATTTGGGACAGGGAACATGGCAATATAATTTTCCGGCATGACAAGACAGGCACAGCCCATCAGTGTCAGCTGTTTCCGGTCACAGAGCTTTTGCACATATTTTTGGGCGTTTCCGATATCATTGCCGCATGTCATGATAAAATAAATTTTTTCAGAGCCTTTAAGCGGCGTTTTTAAAAGCCAGTCTTCTAAAATATGGGGAATTTGCCAGCCGTAAGTCGGACAGACGATAACAAACGGTTTGTCAGAGTAAAAAGCCTCATAATTTTTGTTTCGTATTTTTGAAAATAAGTCAAAACATTCATCGTCGAGCGCCTCGGCGTTTTTTTTTGCGGCAAAGGCAGAGTTGCCTGTACCTGAAAAAAATAAAATCATAAATACCTCCGTTTGAAAAAATTGGGATTTTTTATTTTATGAACAGTTTAACATAAAATTTTTCTTTTTTAAATACTTTTTGATTTTTTCAGGTCTTATATGGCGTGTTGATTTACTGCAAATCAGAGCATGGCGGGCGCATGTTTATTTTATCATATAATACCGAATAAGAGTTTGCCGTAGGATGGATATGGCCAGTAAGATGCATCGGTAATCATTTCAAGACGGTCTACATCGTTTCTTAAAGTATGCATTGCAGGAAGAACCGTGTCTTTGAAAAAGAAGGCTTTTGTCTCAAAATTATCGATGGCTGCAGCGTCTGCGATAGCTGTTTCAAGAATAGACAGCTTTGTAAAGGCAGAATCTGCAAGCTCTGTAATTTTTTTTACAGTTTCAAGCTCATATTTTGTCGTCAGTGTGCTGTCCAGCGCTTTTAATGATCGCGCAGTGTCTGCAAGAAGTTTTGCATAGCGGCTGACTGCAGGAAGAATATCTTTGTGAACCATGTCAATCATTGTCTTTGCTTCAATATTTAATGTTTTTGTATAAAGCTCCATTTTTATTTCATAGCGGGCAAAAATCTCATCTTCGCTGAAAACTTTATGTGAGCTGAATAAATCAAGATTTTTCTTTGTAATGTAGTAAGGCAGGGCATCCGGTGTCGTTTTAAGGTTTAGCAGACCTCGCCGTCTGGCTTCTGTGATCCATGCATCGTCATAGCCGTTGCCATTGAAGATAATACGCTTGTGTTCGCGGATTGTTTTTTGAATGAGGGCATGGAGCGTGGATTTGAAATCATCCGTATTTTCTAAAATGTCCGCAAATTGCTTTAATTCTTCTGCAACTGCTGTATTAAGGACGATGTTGGGACCGGAAATTGAAGCGGCAGAGCCAACCATACGAAATTCAAATTTATTGCCGGTAAAGGCAAATGGGGATGTCCGGTTCCTGTCGGTTGTATCCTTTGGAAATTTAGGAAGTACATGGACGCCGATTCTCAGCAATTCTTTTTCTTTGCTGTCATAGGCCGTATTATTTTCAATTGCTTCAAGTATTTCGGTAAGCTCTGAGCCAAGAAACATGGAAACGATGGCTGGTGGGGCTTCGTTGGCTCCGAGACGGTGGTCGTTGCCGGCGCTTGCTGCCGATACTCTTAATAAATCCTGATATTCGTCAACGGCTTTTATTACGGCACATAGGAAAAGGAGAAACTGAGCGTTGTCCCAAGGTGTGTCACCGGGTTCTAAAAGGTTGATTCCGGTGTCTGTGGAAATGGACCAGTTATTATGTTTGCCGGAACCGTTGACACCTTCAAATGGTTTTTCGTGAAGCAGGCAGACAAGATCGTGTTTCTTGGCAATGCGCTGCATAAGCTCCATTGTCAGCTGATTGTGATCAGTGGCAATATTTGTTGTTGTAAAAATCGGCGCCAGTTCGTGCTGAGCCGGTGCCACTTCATTATGCTCTGTTTTTGCAAGAATACCAAGCTTCCAAAGCTCTTTGTTTAAATCATTCATGTAGGCCTGAACTCTTGATTTAATTGTTCCGAAATAATGGTCTTCAAGCTCCTGTCCTTTTGGGGCTTTTGCACCGAACAGTGTCCTTCCTGTGTAAATAAGGTCTTTTCTGCATTCGTAAAATTTTTTGTCTATAAGAAAATATTCCTGTTCAGGTCCGACCGTTGTTTTTATACAATGAACATCCGTATGTCCGAACAGGCGGACAATGCGCAGCGCCTGCCGGTTCAGCAGCTCCATGCTGCGCAGCAGCGGCGTTTTTTTGTCCAGCGCCTCCCCGCCGTAAGAGCAGAAAGCGGTGGGGATGCACAGGGTCGCA
>USSL01000246.1 GCA_900557175.1 uncultured Eubacteriales bacterium | reverse complement strand
GCAATTGCCCATGTCACAAAAAAGACCGGCAAAAACCGGTCTTTCATGTTATGCAATATTCTTTACTTTTCCAAAGGCAACTAACAATCCACCGACAGCCACATATGTTCCGAGCATCACAAACATATATACCTGAGCTACCGGCACAAAGGCCATAATATTCTGCAATACGACAAAGGCCGCATAAAATGTCCAAAAGCGCATCATCTGTCTCGTATTCCATGATGTGTTCGTTCTTATTTCTTCCTCTTTGGCGCCTCTGATAATAACAAACGGAAGTACAACAGTACCAACGACAGCAATAACCCCCAAAAGAAGCGACACACTCAGCACTCTGAATGCCAGCCCCGTCGCATTCAATACATAATTAATCAATGTCACACCGGTCATCACCCACGCTGCATGAACGCCCATCGCAAAAAATCTATTGCGGTCAGCAAGCTTTTTAAGTCCGAGGGCAATTAAAATAAATCCGATAAATGACGGCAGCAGCCCAATAATGTAATATGTGTTTTCTGTGCCTGCAGGATATCTTAAATTAAAATCCAACAGTATAAAAAACAGCCCGATAAAAATTTTCTTCATCTCTATTTCCTTCTTTCATTTAGTCATTAGGCATTATAGCATTTACACGCCAGGAAAACAAGTCCATTCTATATGCCGCTGTCTCTGTGCTTGTCGCCGGATGACTATATTTCTACTTGAAAACTTTTGTGAAATCATGTATGATTTGTTTAAATAATCTACAAAGGAGGCGTTTTCGATGATTTGCCCTAATTGCGGTTCAGAAAATAAAGATGATGCAACTTTCTGCCAGTTTTGCGGACAACGCTTCGGTCCAAAAACAGATCAAACAGCAGATGCCGAAAATAGCAAAACAGAAGACACAATGTATGGTGAATGGAATCATTCAGACAACAACTGGAACGGCCAGCCAAACTGGAATCCTAACGACGGATGGAATCAGAATCAGCAGGGATGGTCAGGCAATAGCTATCAAAGCAACGGTTATCCAAACAATGGCTATCCAAACAATGGCTATCCAAACAATAACTATCAGAGCAACGGCTATCAGCAGCCATGGAACAATGGTTCCCAGCGCTACAACGGCTTTGCCATTGCCGCTTTAATTATCGGTATTTTAAGTATATTGCCTTGCTGTCTTTTCCCATATATCGGTATACCGATGAATATTGTCGGTCTTGTACTCGGTATTATCGGCTACAGAAAGCCTTACGGACGCGGTATGTCCATCGCTGCCATCGTCGTCAATATCATCTTTTTAGTCCTTGCAATCGTATGGTTAGTCATTTGCTTATATATTTACGCAAATATCGACATGAATGCATATTATCAGATGTTTGAAGATTATATGTATTAACAAATAAAAGGCTTCGCGTATGATTTTGTTTGCACTGCTAAAATGCACGCTGCACAAAACATACGTGAAGCCTTCTGTATGATCAGCTATGTCATTCTTCTGCTTTATATAGCGGCTCAAAAACTCTGGACGGTGTTTCGTCCTCATTTTTTTCTGTTTTTGCTCTCTCCTTTGCCTTCTTGCAGAAATAATCCTGAGAAGATATAAGTGTCTTGCCCCGCTTGTCAACTTTTTCGTAGGAGCCGTCAGCCTGAAGAATATGCGCTTTAACATTGTCCTCAAGCTGGATTTTTAAAACCTCCGTCACTTCTGCCTTGCACGCTTCATCTTCTACCGGAAATACGATTTCCACACGTTTATCAAGATTTCTCGGCATCCAGTCGGCGCTTCCCATGAAGACATCCTCTCTGCCGTTGTTATAAAAGTAAAAAATACGGCTGTGCTCTAAGAAATTGCCGACAATTGAACGGACAGTAATATTTTCACTGACACCCGGTATGCCAACTTTAAGACAGCATATACCGCGGATAATTAAATCGATTTTTACACCGGCTGCTGCCGCCTCATAAAGCTTTTCAATAATTTTTTTATCACACAAAGAATTCATCTTTGCCACAATGCGGGCAGGCTTACCCTCCGCGGCGTGCTGTTTTTCTCTGTCAATCATTTCGATAAAACGATCGCGTATCCATATCGGTGCCACAATCAGCTTATTCCATCCGGCAGGCTCAGAATAACCCGAAAGCATATTAAAGACAGCTGTCGCATCTTCGCCAATCGGATTTGAACACGTTAAAAGTCCCATGTCCGTATAAAGCTTTGCCGTCGCATCATTGTAGTTTCCTGTACCAAGATGTACATAGCGGCGGATACCGTCCTCATCACGACGGACAACAAGCGTAATTTTACTGTGTACCTTAAGTCCCACAAGGCCGTAAATAACATGGCAGCCGGCCTTCTCAAGCATTTTTGCCCATGCAATATTATTTTCCTCATCAAAACGGGCTTTCAGTTCAACAAGTACCGATACCTGCTTTCCGTTGTCCGCAGCCTCGGCCAGAGAGGCGATAATCGGCGAATTGCCGCTGACACGGTAGAGCGTCTGCTTGATTGCAAGCACATTCGGATCCTTTGCCGCCTGACGCACAAAGTCCACCACCGGATCAAACGTCTGATACGGATGGCTTAAAATAATGTCGTGATTTCTAATCTGCGTAAATATGTCCTCATCGGTATTTAGAGCAGGCACCGGTGCCGGTACATATTTTTTATATTTAAGGTGATCAAAACCTTTCATGCCGTTGACCTTCATAAGAAACGTCAAATCAAGCGGGCCGTTAATATGATAAATATCATTTTCCCCGACATTGAGCTCTTTTTTTAACATTTTAAGCAATCGCTTGTCAATGCCGTCTTCCACTTCAAGGCGAATGACTTCGCCCCACTGGCGTTTTTTTAACTGTTTCTGAATTTCAATCAGTAAATCCTCGGCTTCCTCCTCCTCAATGGTTAAATCGGCATTTCTCATAATTCTGTACGGATAAGCACAAATAACCTTATAGTTTAAGAAAAGACGGCTTATATTTTTCTCAATAATCTGCTCAAGAAGAATAATCGTTGTATCATCTTTATTTTCAGACGGAATAACAACAAATCTCGGAAGCACGCCCGGCACCTGAACCGTCGCAAAATCAAGATTTTTTTCAGTCTTACTCTCCTTTTCACAAATCAGAGCGCCGATGTTTAACGTCTTATTGCGAATCAGAGGAAACGGACGGGAAGAATCCACAGCCATCGGTGTCAGTACAGGATAAACATCTCTCATAAAATATTCATCGACATAAGCTGCCTGTTCTTTATTTAAGTCTTCATAATGATTGATAATATGAAAATGTTCTTTTTTCAGTGCCGGCAAAAATGAGCGGTTGTACGTGCTGTACTGAAGGCT
>USSL01000245.1 GCA_900557175.1 uncultured Eubacteriales bacterium | reverse complement strand
TGATTACAGCTTCAGGCAGTAATTTTTTTCTCGGAATATAAAATGGTCTGCCGGCATCAAGATATTTTTCAAAGGCTTCATTCAGAGAGGCGACAATGCCCCGCCGCATCAGACAGGCGGCAAAGTTGGCGCGCGTCAGAATACCGTCGCCTTCTTCGGCATAAAGTGCAGGAAGTGTGATATCAATACCGGCTGCCTGCATTTTTTGAATCATTTCAGCATTTCTTTTTTCTCTGTTCTCAGCAATTTTTTTTGTTGTTTCAATAAATTCAGCATTTGTTTCATCAATAAAAAGGCCGACGATATGGACTTCCTGATTATTGTAATAGGCGGCAAATTCAATGCCGGGGATAAATTCGATGCCGGCGGCGCTGGCGGCTTTTCGTCCGCGGGTAATGCCGTCTGCGGTGTCATGGTCTGTTAGGGCGACGGCTGCAAGCCCGGCTTCTTTTGCGTGGAAAACTAAATCTTCCGGTGTCATGGAGCCGTCGGAAATATTGGAATGTGTATGCAAATCAATAATTTTCATGATGTTCACCTCGTATGCATAGCTTGTTTTCTTTTAACTGCTCATATCTTATTTCAGTCTAACATAAAATAAACTATGAAACAATGAAAAAGAGGGAAAGATAGTTTATGGAAAAAGTGGGGATGGCAGATATCCGACGCATTGCACCGGTATTTTTAAAGGCGCTTTTTGTGGCACTTGCAGTGACAGCTGTGGAAATAGGTGCACTCTCACTGCTGCTTTATAAAACGGATATGAGTGAGAACAGTCTTCATATTGCGGTGATTGCAGGCTATGGCATTGCCTGTTTTTTGTCGGGCTTGTATTGCGGCAAAAAAATGTGCCAGCGCCGTTTTTTGTGGGGGATGCTTGCAGGCCTTATTTATTATGTGCTTCTTCTTACGGTTTCAATGGCGGCAGAAGGTACCGGATTTTCATTATCCTTTGTTTCTTCCGCCCTTGTCTGTCTTGGCAGCGGGATGCTCGGAGGAATGTTAAGCTAAAATCGGGATAATTCTTCAAAAAATGGCTTTAAAAACGAAAAAGAGTGTGATATAATAATTCAAGTTATTAGTCAAAGGAGGAATTATTCATGAAACGTGTTAAAACATTAAATACTCGTTCTTTGAAGAACTCAATGGTTAAAGGCGGATGCGGCGAGTGCCAGACATCATGTCAGTCAGCTTGCAAGACATCTTGTACAGTAGGCAACCAGAGTTGCGAGAACAACAAATAATTGAGAAA
Organism: uncultured Eubacteriales bacterium; assembly: GCA_900557175.1. GTDB lineage: Bacteria > Bacillota > Clostridia > Lachnospirales > Lachnospiraceae > Scybalocola_A. The sequence goes on along the minus strand of USSL01000245.1, from coordinate 2,087 downwards.
AAGTAAGCAGCGGCAGCTTGCCGCTGCTTATTAATTGAAGGAGAATGACAGTGATTCATCAGTATAAAAACAATGGATACAATATAGTGCTTGATGTAAACAGCGGTTCTGTTCATGTCGTTGATGATTTAATTTACGATATGCTGCCTTTATATAAAGAAAAGACATTAGAACAATTACAGAGCCATTTTGCACCGGCATATCCGGCGGAAGATGTTTTAGAAGCTTATGAAGAAATCCGTGAGCTTGAAGAAAATGAGCAGCTTTTTACGGAAGATATTTACGAAAATTATATTTTTGATTTTAAAAAGCGCCCGACAGTTGTTAAAGCGCTCTGCTTACATATCGCCCATGACTGTAATCTTGCATGCAAATATTGTTTTGCCGAGGAAGGCGAATATCATGGACGCCGTGCGCTTATGAGCTATGAGGTCGGCAAAAAAGCGCTTGATTTTCTGATTGCCAATTCAGGCAACCGTCATAATCTTGAGGTTGACTTTTTTGGCGGCGAACCTTTAATGAATTTTGAAGTTGTAAAGCAGCTTGTCGCTTATGGCCGCGAGCAGGAAAAGCTTCACGACAAGAAATTCCGTTTTACGCTGACAACAAACGGCGTTCTTTTAAATCAGGATGTGGAGGACTTTGTCAATAAAGAGATGGCCAATGTTGTTTTAAGTACAGACGGCCGTAAAGAAGTGCATGATTTTATGCGTCCGTTCAGAAACGGCAAAGGAAGCTATGAGATGATTATGCCGAAGTTCCAGCATTTGGCAGAAAGCCGGGGACAAAAAGATTATTATGTAAGAGGTACATTTACCCACTATAACAAGGATTTTGCGGCAGACGTATTAAGCCTTGCAGATATGGGCTTTAAGCAGATTTCAGTTGAACCTGTTGTTGCAGCGGATGATGAGCCGTATGCTATTAAGGCTGAGGATATTCCGGAAATCTGTGCGGAATATGATAAGCTGGCAAAGGAAATGATTCGGCGTGAAAAAGAAGGCAGAGGTTTTAATTTCTTCCATTTTATGATTGATTTAAGCGGCGGCCCGTGTGTGGCAAAGCGTTTATCCGGCTGTGGTTCGGGAACAGAATATCTTGCTGTAACGCCGTGGGGTGATTTTTATCCGTGCCACCAGTTTGTCGGTCAGGAGGAATATCTGATGGGCAACGTGGACGAGGGAATTACGCGCACGGATATCAGAGATGAATTTAAGGCATGCAATGTTTATACAAAAGACAAGTGCAGAAATTGTTTTGCAAAGTTTTACTGCAGCGGCGGCTGTGCGGCCAATGCTTATAATTTCCACCATTCAATTAATGACGCCTATGATATCGGCTGTGAATTAATGAGAAAGCGCGTGGAGTGTGCGATTATGATTAAGGCTGCTTTGGCAGACTGATATATTTTAAGGAGAGAGGAACAATGAAAGAGAAAAAGGGAATGAGAATTCTCGGACTGGTTCTCGTCATCGTCATGATTGCAGCCTGCGGCTTCGTATCGTGGAAAGGTGTCGGCGAGAGACATCAGGGCAGTGCGGGAAACATTAAGCTTGGCCTTGATTTGGCCGGCGGTGTCAGCATCACATATCAGGCAAAGGGCGATACGCCTTCAGCTGAGGATATGAGTGATACGGTGTATAAGCTTCAGCAGAGAGTTGAAGTTTACAGCACAGAGGCTGAGGTTTATCAGGAAGGCGCTGACCGCATCAGTGTTCAGATTCCGGGCGTTTACGATGCTGAGGAAGTCCTTAATAATTTAGGAAATCCGGGAAGCATCGGTTTTTACGAAATGGTTGAGACAGCTGATGATACAGAATCCGAAACTTCTGCCGAGAGTGAAAAGACCGGCGAAAGCACAGAAGCTGAAAGTACAGAGACTGAAAAAGAGTCAGTGAAGGAAACAGAATCCGAAACTGAGAAAGAAACAGAAGCCAAGAAAGAGACTGAGACAGAATCAGAATCCAAGGCCGAGGCTGTCGATACAGACGGCGAAAAGGATGAGATTGAATCTGCAATTCCGGGCTTTAATAAGGTTGTTGACGGCAATGATGTTGTGACAGCCGATGTCCGCACACAGCAGGATA
>USSL01000244.1 GCA_900557175.1 uncultured Eubacteriales bacterium | reverse complement strand
TCATCTACGTAACACATGACCAGACAGAGGCTATGACACTCGGTACAAGAATCGTTGTTATGAAAGATGGTGTTGTTCAGCAGGTAGATTCACCTCAGAACTTATATGACAGACCGGGCAACTTATTCGTTGCAGGTTTCATCGGTTCACCTCAGATGAACTTTATTGATGCTAAGCTTGTAAAAGAAGGCGAGAAAGTATTCCTTGCATTTGGTGACAATAAGATTACTGTGACACCTGAGAAGGCTAAAGCTTGTGCAGATTACATCGGTAAAGAAGTTACATTTGGTATCCGTCCTGAGAGCATCCATGCAGCAGCATCATATGCAGACGCAAACGCTAACAATACAGTACATTCAACAGTAAGAGTATTCGAGATGTTAGGTGCAGAAGTATTTGTATATGTTACAGTTGACGGTGTAGATGTTACAGTTCGTGAAGCTCCGGGTACAGTTGTAAAACCGGGCGACAGCATTGATATTTCAATGGATGTTGAGAAGATCCATATCTTTGATAAAGAAACACAGGTTACAATTACAAACTAATTTGAATTGCAATGACAGGGAAATACATAAAAATATGTATTTCCCTTTTTTGTGTGAGTGTGATATAATAGACAAAAACGTTGAAAAATACATGAGAGGTGTGAAAATATGGCATATAACCAGATGCTTCAAAGTACAATCGAAGGTGTTAAGGCAATCGCAAGAACTGATTTATGTGTGATGGACACCGATGCAAATATTATCGCTTCGACTGTCAGTTCGGCAGATGATTACAGGGAGTCGGTACTGACTTTTGTAGAATCTCCGGCAGAGATCCAGGTCGTACAGGGATACCAGTATTTTAAAATATTTGACGGAGGACAGCTTGAGTATATTATGCTGATCCGCGGTGACAGTGATGATATTTATACAATCGGAAAGCTTGTCGCTTTTCAGATACAGAATCTGCTGTCTGCATACAAGGAGAAGTTTGATAAAGAAAACTTTATTAAAAATGTGCTCCTTGATAATATGCTGCTTGTTGATGTTTATAACAAGGCGAAAAAACTCCACATTGCAGCGGATGCAAGACGTGTTGTTTTTGTAATCGAGACATCAAAGGACAAAGACAGCGATTCTCTGGATATTATTAAAGGACTTTTTGCCGGACAGCCGAAGGATTTCATTACGGCAGTTGATGAAAAGAGCATTATTCTTGTCAAAGAACTGGAGGAGGATGAGGATTATCCTGAACTTCAGACAACAGCGAAGATGATTGTGGATATGCTCGGCTCTGAGGCTATGGAAAATGCCTACGTGGCTTACGGAACAATTGTTGACAAGATTAAGGATGTGTCCAAGTCATTTAAGGAAGCGAAGATGGCAATGGATGTCGGCAAGATTTTCTATAGCGAGAAGAATATTGTTGCTTACAGCAGACTTGGTATCGGACGTCTGATCTACCAGCTGCCGATCCCGCTTTGCAAGATGTTTATCGACGAGATTTTCCCGGAGACAACACCGGATGATTTTGACGAGGAGACATTGCTGACGATCAATAAGTTTTTTGAGAACAGCTTAAACGTTTCTGAGACAGCGCGTCAGCTGTACATTCACAGAAATACGCTTGTTTACCGTCTTGATAAAGTAAATAAGGCAACAGGACTTGACTTGAGAGTGTTTGAAGATGCGATTACATTTGAAATTGCATTGATGGTTGTCAAATACATGAAATTTATGGAAGAAAGTCAGTATTAAACAAAAATTTCCAAAAATAGGCGCCATACTTTGATAAAAAAATATCAAAGCGTGGCGCTTCTTAAATTTTTATGTACAAAATGAAATAATACTAAACTCTGTCTTGAAAATTTATTGCTGAAATAGTACAATGGAAGTTGACAAAATCTTATTTATGTCTATAAATAAGATTATTTTTATGAGGAGGATTCATATGTCTAGTAATTCAAATGGAATTCTTGGTAAGTTAGGATTTGTGAAAAATCCTGGTGCACCAGTGCCTCACCGTAAAAACACGAAGGATATGGAAACTGTGGACATGCCGGTACCGGCAATGGTCACAATCCCGATGTCTATGCACATCGGCGCACCATGTACTCCGAAGGTAAAAGTGGGGGACACAGTCTACGTAGGACAGGTCATCGGAGACAGCGACGCTTTTGTTTCTGCGCCAATTCACTCCAGCGTATCGGGAACGGTCAAGAAAATTGACACGATTTTGTCGTCAAATGGCGCAAATACACCGTGCGTTATTATTGAAAGCGACGGAGAACAGACACCTGACCCATCAATTCAGCCGCCAAAGGTTGAAAATAATGACGATTTGGTGAAAGCAATCAGAAATTCCGGACTTGTCGGTCTTGGCGGTGCGGGCTTCCCGGCACATGTTAAGTTAAATCCGGCGCCGGAAGTTAAAGCAAAGGTTGATACACTTGTAATCAACGGTGCAGAGTGTGAGCCTTATCTGACTGCGGATGTCCGTGAAATTTTGGAAAACTCACAGGATATTATTTCCGGTATCAATACAGTGTCAAAGCTTCTTGAAGTTAAGGAAGCAATCATTGGTATTGAGGACAATAAGCCGGAAGCAATCAGATTGATGCAGGAGCTTGCAGCGAAAAACAGCGGCGCAACAATTAAAGTCCATTCATTGCCGTCAAGATATCCTCAGGGTGCTGAGAAAGTTTTGATTGAACAGTGTACAGGACGTCAGGTGCCTCCGGGAAAACTTCCGGCAGATGTCGGCGTTGTTGTTATGAACGTGACTTCAGTCGCTTTCCTTGCAAGATATTTAAAGACAGGTATGCCGCTCATTTCAAAACGTGTCACAGTTGACGGTTCAGCAGTCAATGAACCAAAGAACGTCAGAGCACTCATTGGTACACCGGTTAAAGACGTTATCGCTTTTTGCGGCGGCTACAAGGGTGAGCCGGCGAAGCTTCTGTACGGCGGCCCGATGATGGGGACACCGCTTGTAACAGATGAGCAGCCGATTTTAAAGAACACAAACGGTATTCTTGCATTTAACAGTGCGGAAGCGGAAAGCTATGCGGAATCTGACTGTATCCGCTGTGCACGCTGTGTCAATGCCTGTCCGATGAATCTGATGCCGACACTGCTTGAACAGAATACGAGAATGGGCAGAGCGGATGAGCTTGCACGTCTCAATATTATGACTTGTATGGAGTGCGGCTGCTGTTCATTTGTCTGTCCGGCAAACAGAAAGCTTGTTCAGACAATCAGAATCGGCAAGACAGTTTTAAGGAATAGTGGAAAGTAGGTGTAAATATGGATAATAAGTTAATCGTATCTTCATCGCCGCATATTAACAGCCCGGTGAA
>USSL01000243.1 GCA_900557175.1 uncultured Eubacteriales bacterium | reverse complement strand
GCGAACGCTATAAGATGATTACAAAGGAAAGCAAGGCGCTGCTTCACGGCGAATATGGTCAGACTGTAAAGCCGTTTAATGCAGAAGTCCAGAAAAAAGCCTGCGGTGACGAGGCACCGATTACATGCCGTCCGGCGGATTTATTAAAGCCGGAATTAGAGACAATCGAGGCTGAGATGGCACAGTGGAAGCAGCAGGATGAGGATGTTTTATCCTATGCACTGTTCCCTCAGGTTGCCGAGGAATTTTTCAAATACAGAGCTGCTCAGCAGACAAGAGTCGATGCTACGGCGGCAGACACAAAAAATGGAGCTTATCCGGTATAATTAAATCGTGATGTGAAAAGATGCCTGTGACTGCGGCAATTAGCCGCGGCCACGGGTATTTTTTGTGACATAGGAAGCAATTTCCTATGTCACAAAAAAGCTCCGCTTTGTTTTTAAATTCTCCTTGACTTTTTAGTTTATTAGTGTATAATAACATTAATTTAGCACATTAATGCGTTTAAGCATTTATGCGAAAAAGTAAAACAGTTAAAGGGGAAATAGCTTATGAAAAAATGGATATCAGTTTTTATGGCAGGTTTAATGACAATCGGCGCACTGACAGCGTGCGGCAACGCTGAAACAAAGGATGCGCCAAAAGACAGTCAGAATGAGGCTGCGGCAGACGGTGACGCTTATGAGATTGGAATCATCCAGCTGACACAGCATGCAGCTTTGGATGCGGCAAGAGAGGGCTTTGAGGAAAAGATGAAAGCCTCCGGCCTTAATTGTAATATTGAAGTTCAGAATGCCCAGAATGAACAGTCGGCCTGTACGACAATTGCGACAAAGTTTGTCAATGACGGCAAAGATTTGATTTTGGCGATTGCGACACCGGCAGCACAGCAGGCGGCAGCACAGACAGAAGATATTCCGATTCTTGTGACAGCAGTGACAGATCCGGCAAGCGCAGGCCTTGTTGCTTCCAATGAATCACCGGACTGCAACGTATCGGGGACATCGGATGCCACACCTGTGAAGGCTCAGATCAACTTGTTAAAGCAGCTTATACCGGATGCAAAAACAGTTGGTGTTTTATATTGCAGTGCTGAACAGAATTCAGAATTTCAGCTTGAACAGACGCGGTCGGCCTGTGAAGAAGCCGGGCTTGCTTGTGAGGAATTTGCTGTTTCGAGTACAAATGAAATTCAGCAGGTGACAGAATCTATGGTCGGCAAGGTTGATGTTATTTATATTTTTACCGATAATACAATTGCAGCCAATATGCCGACAGTAGCGATGGTTGCTACTGAAAATAATATTCCGTGTATCGTCGGCGAGGGCGGTATGGTTGATGCCGGCGGCCTTGCAACATACGGCATTGATTATAAGCGCCTCGGTGAGATGACCGCAGAACAGGCCATCCGTATTTTAAAGGACGGCGAAGATATTTCAAAAATGCCGATAGAATTTATGTCTGATGAAGATTGTACGCTAAAGATTAATGAGGAAGTGGCAGCACAGCTTGGCATTACAATTCCGGAAGAATTAAAAAAATAGAAGAAGATAAGAGGGGATAAGAATGGCTTCATTATTACCGGCGCTTCAGGGCGCAGTAACTCAGGGCGTGCTTTGGGGCATTATGGTGCTCGGTGTTTATATTACGTTTAAAATACTTGATATTGCAGATTTGACAGTGGACGGCAGCTTTGCTTTAGGCGGCAGTGTCTGCGCTGTCTGTGTCATTAACGGCATGAATCCGTTTGCGGCGCTTCTGCTTGCAGCTCTTGCGGGCGCCCTTGCCGGCTTTGTGACAGGCTTTTTGCATACCGCTTTTGAAATACCGGCCATTCTTGCCGGAATATTGACTCAGATTGCACTTTGGTCAGTCAATTTGCATATTATGGGAAAATCAAATATACCGCTGCTAAAAAAAGCGACAGTCAACAGTATGTTTGCAAAGCTGACAGGACTTAGCAATCCGTCTGCATCTCTTATAATCGGCCTTATTTTTGCGGCAGCAGTGATTATTCTTTTATACTGGTTTTTCGGAACAGAGGTCGGCGCAACAATCCGTGCCACCGGAAATAATGAATATATGGTCCGCGCGATGGGCAGCAGTACAAAGACGATGAAGCTGATCGGCCTGATGCTAAGTAATGCCCTTGTCGGTCTTTCCGGCGGTCTTGTATGCCAGCAGCAAAAGGTTGGCGATATCGGTATGGGTACCGGCGCTATTGTTATCGGTCTTGCGGCAATCGTGATCGGCGAGGTGCTTTTCAGAAAACTCATAAGCTTTTGGGCGAGACTTTCGGCGGCAGTGATTGGCTCGGTTGTTTACTTTATTATCCGTGCCGTTGTCCTGCAGCTTGGTATGGATCCGAACGATATGAAGCTTATATCAGCGATTATTGTGGCACTGGCGCTTGCAGTTCCGTATTGTATGGAAAAGATTAAAGCGAGACGGTAGGAGGCGGTATCATGTTAGAAATTACAAATGTACATAAAACCTTTAATAAAGGAACAGTCAATGAAAAAAAGGCGTTAAACGGCATCGACTTATATCTTGAGGACGGCGATTTCGTCACTGTGATCGGCGGCAACGGCGCCGGAAAATCAACAATGCTCAATATGATTGCCGGTGTTTATCCGATTGATGAGGGACATATCGTTCTCGACAATACAGATATTTCAAGAAAACCGGAGCATGTCCGGGCGAAGCTTTTAGGCCGTGTTTTTCAGGATCCGATGATGGGAACGGCGGCAGATATGGAAATTGAAGAAAATCTTGCGCTGGCCTACAGGCGCGGTAAACGGCGCGGTCTTTCATGGAGTGTAAAGCAGTCAGAAAAGGAAATCTATGTGGCGGCGCTAAAGAAGCTTGAGCTTGGCCTTGAAACAAGAATGTCATCCAAGGTCGGTCTTCTCTCCGGCGGACAGCGTCAGGCACTGACACTGCTGATGGCTACATTAAAGAAACCAAAGCTTTTGCTTTTAGACGAGCATACAGCGGCGCTTGATCCGAAAACCGCAGGCAAGGTTTTGGATTTGACACAGGGGCTGATTGAAGAAAATCATCTGACGGCACTGATGGTGACACACAATATGCGTGATGCCATCCGTCTTGGCAATCGTCTGATTATGATGGATAACGGCCGCATCATTTACGATGTGTCCGGTGAAGAAAAAAAGCATCTGACCGTGCAGGATTTGCTTGATAAATTTGAGCAGGCCAGCGGCAGCGCGCTGGCTAATGACCGGATGATGCTCTCATAAGTCAGCTGCCTCTCATAGGGCAGCTGACAAAGTGTGGACAATGCCGGTGTTCATTCATGTTTCAAACAGTGCCTGAATGAGCATCGGCATCTGAATTTTAAGCTGGCTGTCTGTAA
>USSL01000242.1 GCA_900557175.1 uncultured Eubacteriales bacterium | reverse complement strand
TTTATTTTGAGTTGATGGACCGGTACAAGGAAAATAAGAAAAGAGGCGGGAACCGACACGGTTTCCTGGAGCTGGCAGCAGAGATACCCGGTATCTATGTGCCGGCATTTTATGATGCAGCATATAATGAAGACGGTACATTAAAGGCGTTTGTGCCAAATAACAGTCATGCGCCTGAAAAAATTAAAAAACAGGTTGTCTCAGATATGGCAGAGGCCGGTTATCCGAAAAAACCGCTTGTTCCTTTTATTAAAGTGACTCAGGACAGAGTTGTGCTTGAGATTCAAAGAGGCTGTATCCGCGGCTGTCGTTTTTGCCAGGCCGGTATGGTGTACCGTCCGAACAGAGAGCGTCCGCTTGAAAAGTTAAAGGCTTATGCAGACAGTATGCTGAAAGAAAGCGGTCATGAGGAAATCTCTTTAAGCTCTTTAAGCTCAAGCGATTACTCGGATATTGAGCCGCTTGTCAATTATCTTATTGATGCGTGCCGCGAGAAAAAAGTCAATATTTCATTGCCGTCACTGCGTATTGATGCTTTTTCACTGGATGTGATGAGTAAGGTTCAGGATGTCAAAAAGAGCAGCCTGACATTTGCGCCGGAGGCGGGAACGCAGAGACTTCGGGATGTTATTAATAAAGGACTTACAGAAGATGATATTCTGGGAGGTGCCATGAGTGCCTTCGAGGGTGGCTGGAACAGAGTAAAGCTTTATTTTATGCTCGGCCTTCCGACAGAAACTTATGATGATATTGAAGGTATTGCGCTTTTGTCCAATAAGATTGCGGCACTTTATTATACAATACCGAAGGATAAGCGTCCGGGCGGCGGCCGCGTGGAAATTGTGACAAGCACGTCTTTCTTTGTGCCAAAGCCGTTTACGCCATTCCAGTGGGTAAGACAGAATACAAGTGAGGAATTTTTGGAAAAACAGCGGTTTTTAAATCACAAAATTAAAGATCAGCTGAATAAAAAGAGTATTAAATATAACTGGCATGATGCGGAGCTGACACGCCTTGAAGGTATTTTGGCCCGCGGTGACAGACGGCTCTGTTCAGTGCTTCTTGCAGCTTATAAAAACGGCTGTCTTTATGATGCATGGTCAGAAAGCTTTAAATATGATATGTGGATGCGCGCTTTTGAACAGGAAGGTATTGATCCGGATTTTTACACATCAAGAGAACGCAGCTTAGACGAGCTTTTGCCGTGGGATTTTATTGACGCCGGTGTCACAAAAGCATTTTTAATCCGTGAATGGGAAAGAGCACAGAAAGAGACAGTAACGCCAAATTGCAGACAGCAGTGTTCAGGCTGTGGCTGTAAGGCTTATGACGGAGGTGTATGCTATGAAAATTAGAATACGTTTTGCAAAAGAAGGCGTGATGAAGTTTATCGGTCATTTGGATATGATGCGCTATTTTCAGAAAGCTTTCAGAAGAAGCGGTGTTGATATTGAGTATTCACAGGGCTTTAGTCCGCATCAGTTAATTTCCTTTGCCTCTCCGCTCGGTGTGGGACTTACAAGCACAGGCGAGTACATGGATATTTTTGTACATTCATCAGAAAGCTCAAAGGCTATGATTGATAAAATTAATAAAGAGATGGCCGAGGGCGTTAAAATTTTAAGCTTCAAAAAAATCGAGGATGAGACGCGGCGCTCAAATGCGATGGCACTCATTGCAGCAGCTGATTATGAGGTGACCGTAAAAACGCTGCCTGTAAGCAATGAAGATTTTGCGGCAGCAGCTGAAGCGATGATGGCACAGACCGAAATCTTTGTGACAAAGGAGACAAAAAAGAGTGTCAGCGAGGTTAATATCCGTCCGATGATCCATGAATGCCGTGTGGACGGTAACCGGTGTTTTATGAAGGTTGCCTGCGGCAGCAGTGCAAACTTACGCCCTGAGCTTGTGATGAAGGCGCTGTATGATAAAAATGGCTGGGATTTTGATGACATGGGACTTCTTATATGCCGCCGGGAAATGTATGCGGCCGGTGAAAACGGAAATTTTGTTTCGTTAGATGATTTGGGGACGGAGATTGTATAAAATGTCGGTATTAAAGAAAGTATATATTGTTCCTTACGGCAGCTTTTGGCTGACTGCGGTTTATGAAAATGATAAGCTGGCAGAGGTTTATGCAGATAAAGCCGGCAGTGAGGGGCTGCTTGACCGCATTTATGTGGGTAAGGTAAAAACCGTTGTAAAAAATATTGATGCTGCCTTCATTGAGATTGAGGGCGGCATTGTCGGTTATTATAAAATCGGCGATAATAAAAACCCTGTTTTTTTAAATCATAAGGTCAGTGAAAAGCTTGTGCCGGGCGATGAAATTTTAGTGCAGGTCGTTAAAGAAGGCGTGAAAACAAAAGCGCCGGTTTTAAGCTCAAATATAAGTCTTTCGGGCCGTTATGCAGTTTTAAAGTCCGGCAGGGATTTTTCGGCTGTGTCAAGTAAAATCGAGGATGAGGGCAGGCGTCAGGCGCTTCTTTTGCTTGCACAGTCTCATACAGAAGAAAATATCGGGTTTGTCGTAAGGACAAAAGCAGAGGCAGCAGATGATGCGTCGGTTGCAGATGAGCTTGGCTGTCTTAAAGCACAGTATGATGAGATTGTCAGGAAAGCGCATTATCTGACATGCTTTTCACAGGTATATAAGGCACCGCCCGAATATATTGAAAGAATCCGTCAGATGGCTGATGAAAGTCTTGTAAAGGTATCGACAGATATCAGGGCAGTCTATGACAGCATTTACGGTGAGCTTTCAGACCTGCTCGGAGACAGGCTTGTCTTTTATGAGGATGCCCAGCTTGATTTAATCAAGCTTTTAAGTCTTGAAACACAGCTTGAGCGGCTGCTTTCAAAAAAGGTGTGGTTAAAATCGGGCGGTTTTCTCGTCATTGAGCCGACAGAAGCCTTTGTTGTCATTGATGTGAATACGGGGCGTTATACAGGCAAAAAGACAGGCGAAGAAACGTTTCTTAAAATCAATATGGAGGCAGCAGAAGAAATTGCAAAGCAATTGAGACTTCGCAACCTGTCGGGAATTATTCTGATTGATTTTATTAATATGAAGCAGCCGGAAAATAAAAAAATGCTTATCGAAACGTTGAAGGCAGAAATCGCAAAGGACAGTGTTCGGACGGTTTTTGTGGATATGACACGGCTAAATATTGCAGAGCTGACACGAAAAAAAGTGAGAAAGCCGCTGTATGAGCAGCTAATGGGAGAACGGACGTGAAAAAAGTCTATGAAAAAATGATTTCGTTTTTTGAGGCATCGGCAGGCAGGATGCGGTTTCTTAAAGTGATCTGTAAGCTGCCGCCAATGTTGTGCGCGGCAGTGTATGCCGCCTGTGGTGCTTTTCTTTTTTTTACGGAAGATATCCGGCTTTTTAA
>USSL01000241.1 GCA_900557175.1 uncultured Eubacteriales bacterium | reverse complement strand
GTTCCTTTTTCTTTTAAAAGCGCCATGGCCTCACGAACGGTATCTGCACTAAAGCCAAAAGCCTGATTGCCCTTTTCGCTGCCGGCAATGGACTGAAAAATCATATCCGCAGGCGCCCCCCGCTTCACAGCTTCAATCTGCGTTGTAATATGTCCGAGAACACAAATCTGCGTTGGTATTTCAAACTGCCGTTTAATTTCATCAAACCGCTTTAAAACCTCAGACAAGCTTGATACTGTGTCGTTGACCGGATTCAGACCAATGAGCGCATCGCCGCAGCCATAGCTTAAGCCCTCAAAAAGCGACGCTGTAATCCCCTCCACGTTGTCTGTCGAATGATTTGGCTGAAGTCTCGTTGCAAGTGTACCGCGAAGACCGATGGTTGTATTGCACGTTGCGGGCACCCTCACCTTGTTGGCCGCATAAACCAGATCCATATTCGTCATCAGCTTACAGACGGCTGCCACCATCTCACTTGTAAGTCCCCGGCTTAAACGGCGGATGGACGCTTCGTCAGACGCATAAGATAAAATATATTCTCTCAGATCAGACACTGTCCACCGGCGTATTTTTGCATAAACCTCTGCATCAATACTGTCCTGATTCATCCGTGTCACCTCGTCATCCTCATAAGGGACGACCGGATTTTCACGGAGATTTTCCAAAAGAAGCCCGGACAGCACTTCCTTCGCGGCAATACGTTCAATATCCGAGCCTGCCGCAATACCTGCAAGCACATCCCCCGACTTTTGCTCATTGGCCTTTGCCAGCACTTCCTTAATATTTTTAAAGGAAAATGTCTTTCCCGAAAGCACTGTACATAGTTTCAAAATGTATCACCTCTCATCTGGAACCCCTCCAAATATTTTACATAATTATACTATATTTACAAATAATACGCAAGATTTTATAAAAATTTGTGCATTATCCAAATATTAAAGTCTTTACGACAACAGGAATCACCATACCATTCATCACCGGCCGCCCCATATCTATGTAGTCGCCATCGTCCGCATCAATACCGTCAATAATGATGACCGGACGCTGTCCGTCCAAAAAATAATGAACCATCTGGCCCAATGCTTTAGCCATATCACTTTTTATGACGGCAATGACCGGCACATCTGCCCCAAAACATTCCTGTGCACTTTCTGCAATAACCTTTGCCGCTGACTGTACACGGGCATAATCCGGATTTTTAAGGCCGTCCATGGCAAGCATCAGCTGTGTGACACTGTTCTGCGCCATAAACCAGCGTATTTTATCTTTCAGCGGACGGCTCTCACCGCCGTAACAGGCAGCCTCTGTCTCACCATCAAGCTTTAATACAGGAATATTTTTCAAAGGAAATAAATCTTCCGTATAAGAAATCGTGCTTCCGGAAATGGTTGTCGTGTACGTGCCCGCACCGATAACTGTGGCACGGATTGTTTCTCCGCCGCCAATCACCTTATAATTTTTAAATAATGCCGACGTTCTCACAGCCCGTCCAAGAAGGACACCGATATCACCGAAAGGGAAATCATCAGCTTTTCGCTCATAAATACAATCTGCCACGCCGCCTGAAAAAAAGACGGCGTCAATGTGCGACGGCGGCTTAAACTGCGTGCTCCCCGGCGTTTTTACAGCTTCAAGAAGCGTTTTCTGCGGCTGCTCGTAAATCGTCGTCCGACTGCCGGACATATTATCATATATTTCTCTGCCGCCAAGGGTACAAACTAAAAGTTCAGCCATCAGCGCTGTTATTTTTTCAAGCTCAGACTTTTCAATTTTGCTGCCGCAGACAACAGAAACACGTGCCGCATCCGCAATTTTTTTTGCCGCAGGACTTATTTTTAACACTGTCATGTCCGGAGAAACGCATATAAGACGGCCGCCGATATCAAAGCAGCCTCTTGCCGTCACATTTCCGTCATCAAAAACAACGATATTTGTCGTGCCGCCGCCGATATCAAAATTTGCCGCAATACAATGATTTTTCATACTATATTCATAAGCGCCGCTGCCCTTGCCGGCAATGACCGACTCCATATCAGGGCCTGCAGCTGACACAACAAAATCACCGGCAAAATCCGAAAGTTCCGCTAAAACAGCATCCGCATTTTCCTTTCTTGCAGATTCCCCCGTAATAATGACGGCGCCGCTGCCCGTATCCTTCGGCACAAATCCTGCTTTTTTAAACTCGGCAGCGACAATTTTTCGCACGCCGCCGGCGTCGATGTGCACTTCATCCAAAAGCGGCGTTATATAAATATCACTTTTATAGACAACCGTCTTATCAACAATCGAAACACGCGGCACCGTAAAATAGCCGGCTGTATTTTCCATCATAAGTTTTGAAAATATGACCTGCGTTGTCGATGTTCCTATATCAATGCCAACACTGAGTATATCCGGCACGGCGGTTTCCTCCTTTTTATATATGTATAACCCCCGGGCAAAACATACGCCGGGGGTTGTTAAAATTCTATACAGTTAAAGCTACAGCATGATACATTCGTCTTTTTTTACAGAAAGATAAACTGTCTGACCATTTTCAAAAAGGCTCACATCACCGAAAAGAACATCGACATCAATCTGTACATCGCCGCACATGACGCCGTATCTTAAAATATTTCCGTGAGGCAGGCTGACAGCAATTGTACCCTTCATGACATAGCAGCTGTCCGTATTCTCAGGCGCCACAGTGCTCATCTGTACAATTTCAGGTCTGAAAGCGACACTCTCACATCCGGCATCAATACCGCAGACCTTTTTAAACTTCGCCGCATCAAGAACATTATAGTGACCGATAAATGTCGCTGCAAACTTTGTCTTTGGCTTTTTATAAAGCTGTGTCGGCGGCGCCGACTGCTCGATATTGCCTTTGTACATCAGATGAATCACATCCGACATAACCATCGCCTCATCCTGATCATGGGTTACGAAAATTGCCGTAATATTCAGTTCTTTTTGAATACGGCGTATTTCAATCTGTAAAGAATGACGCAGGAGTGCATCAATCGCCGATAAAGGTTCGTCAAGCAAAAGCACCTTCGGCTCTGTCACAATGGCGCGTGCAAGGGCGGCTCTCTGCTGTTGGCCGCCGGATAACTGAGACGGATAATGGCGCATCTTATCACCGAGCCCGACAATTTCTACGATATCTCTCACCTTTGTCTGAATCTTTGACTTATCGACCTTTTTCATCTTAAGGCCAAACGCCACATTCTGCTCCACAGTCATATTTGGGAAAAGACTGTACTGCTGGAAAACCATACCGATATCTCTGTCTTTCGGATTCACATTTGTGATATCATTGCCGTCTAAGTAAACCTTTCCCGAAGTTACTGTCTCAAGGCCCGCAAGACAGCGAAGCAGTGTACTTTTACCGCAGCCGGACGGTCCGAGCAGTGTCACAAGCTGCCCTT
>USSL01000240.1 GCA_900557175.1 uncultured Eubacteriales bacterium | reverse complement strand
GCTATTAGTACCATGGATTGGAAGGAAGTGATTACCTCTGTAGAGGAATCCCGCAGACTTCTGGAGTCACTTTGGAATATGGATGGTGAAGCAGTGGCGGAAGGTATTGATCGGGCGCATCGTGAAATCTCTATTTTGCAGTATAATGATGAGAATTCCCTAAGTTGTACGATTAATCTGGCTTTTTATTTTGCAAGAGAATATTACACGATTATCAGGGAATGTCCGTCAGGAAAAGGGTTTGCAGACATTTGTTTTATCCCCAGAAAGTTGCATGCAGATAAACCGGCAGTAGTTATAGAATTGAAGTGGAATAAAAGTGCGAAAGGTGCGATCGATCAGATTAAAGAGAAACAGTATATAGATGCCTTGAAGGATTATGAAGGAAATCTGTTGCTGGCAGGAATTAATTATGACAGGGAGACGAAAAAACATACTTGTATGATTGAAAAGATGAATATATCATAAAAGAAAAGAGCGAGGAGAGGAACATATGAAAAGTTTATTGATTCTCGGAGCAGGAGGCTTCGGGCAGATGGTGAAGGAAACAGCGATCCAGCTGGGGTATGAGGAGATCGTATTTCTTGACGATGCGGCGTTTGGAAAGGACGTAGTCGGAAAGTGCTGCGACTATACGGCCAAGTATGGAGAATACAAGACGGCAGTAGCGGCATTTGGGAATAATCATACGAGATTATTCTGGACAGACAAATTGCTGGAGGCAGGATATGAAGTGCCATCAATCGTGCATCCGTCTGCAATTGTGAGTCCAAGTGCGGTTTTGGGATCTGGATGTTTTATTATGCAGCGCGCGGTAGTGAATACGCACACCCATGTGGATCGGGCGGCGCTTGTCAACAGCGGAGCAGTTGTGGATCATGATTCGGTGGTATGCGCCGGAGCGCATGTGGGGCTTGGAAGTGTGGTAAAAGCAAACTGTACGATCGAGCAGGAGAAGAAGGTAGAGGCAGGAGAAGTAATCTTCTCGACCAGAAGAAAGATCGAAGGTGTGGACAGCAGAGCGCTTGAGGATGCGCTGTATGCATTTGGATTCGGTCCCCAGTGCAGTTATGTAAAACCGTTCGGGGAAGGGCACATCAATGAGACGTACGCAGTATATATGCCGATGGAAGACGGCACAGAGAAGCCATTATACGTACTGCAGAGAATCAATATCAATGTGTTCAAAGAGCCTGGTAAGGTAATGGAGAATATTTTCGGAGTGACAGAGTTTCTACGGGATGTGATCCGTCGGGAAGGCGGAGATCCGGATCGTGAGACACTGGCCTACATCAAGACGAAGAGCGGGGAGACATATTTTGAGGATGATGAAGGACAGCCATGGCGCTGCTTGAATTATATCTCAAATTCGGTTTGCTATCAGCTTGTGGAAAGACCGGAACAGTTTTATCAGTCGGCAAAGAGTTTTGGACATTTTCTGCGCCAGCTTGGCGATTATCCGGCGGAGAGTCTGCATGAGACGATTCCACAGTTCCATGATACGGTGAAGCGGTTTAATGACTTTGCGGCGGCAGTGAAGAAGGATGTGAAAAACAGGGGACGTCTGTGCCGGCCGGAGATGGAATTTGCACTTGTAAGAAAAGATGACTGCGGTGTTCTTATGAAACAGCTTCAGGATGGAATTTTACCGCTTCGTGTGACGCATAATGATACGAAGCTGAATAATATTTTGTTTGATGCTGATACAGGCAAAGGACTTTGTATTATTGATCTGGATACGATCATGCCGGGACTTGCGGCCAATGATTTCGGTGATTCAATCCGTTTTGGTGCGTCAACAGCTGAGGAGGATGAAAGAGATTTAGACAAGGTTCATTTTGATATTCATTTATATGAGCTGTATGTGAAAGGCTATCTTGAGATGGCAAAGGATGTGCTGACACCGGCGGAAGTTGATAGTCTTCCATGGGGTGCACGTCTGATGACTTTAGAGTGTGGTATGCGCTTTTTGACAGATTTTTTGCAGGGCGATGTTTATTTTAAAACAGCTTATCCTGAACATAATCTTGTACGGGCGAGAACTCAGTTCAGACTTGTCAAAGAGATGGAAGAACAGTTTGACGCAATGTGTGATATTGTGAAGAAATATCAGTAGGTTTGTAAAAATAGTCGGGCAGAGGCCGGCGGGAATGAAAACTCCCGCCGGCCTTTTGTGATATTTTACGATATTTTTTATTAAATTAGAAAAATTTAGTAAAATTTTTTAATTTACAGGCGGGGAAAAAAAAGGTATAAAAGTGCAAATGTTTGGCGGTGTTAAAAAATAGACTACGAGGTGAAGTCATTATGTGTGGTATTGTTGGATATACAGGTATTAAAGAGGCAGCTCCGATTTTAATCGAGGGGCTTTCAAAGCTTGAGTACAGAGGGTATGATTCGGCAGGGATAGCCGTGGAAAATACAAAGGCGGCAAATCCGGAGATTGAGGTCATTAAAGCGCGGGGACGTCTTCAGGCGCTCAGGGAAATGACAGATAACGGTAAGGCGGTTAAGGGATGCTGCGGTATTGGGCATACGCGCTGGGCAACGCACGGTGAGCCGTCAGTTGTCAATGCACATCCGCATTGTTCAAAAGACCGTCGTATTGCCGTTGTGCATAACGGTATTATTGAAAATTATAAAGAGCTTAGGGAATGGCTTCAAAAGAAAGGCTTTGTGTTTGTGTCCGAGACGGATACAGAGGTTGTGGTACATCTTCTTGATTATTATTATAAAGGCAGTCCGCTGGAAGCCATTTCTAAAATGCTTAACCGTGTCAGGGGCTCTTATGCGCTCGGCATTTTGTTTCGGGAGTTTCCGGGAACAATCTATGCGGTGCGTCAGGACAGCCCGATGATTGTTGGCAGATCTGATAAAGGCAATTTTATTGCCTCGGATGTGCCGGCGATTCTTAAATATACAAAAGAAGTATGTTACATTGATGACAGGGATATTGCTGAGCTTAAACAGGACGGGATCCGTTTCTTTAACACGGACGGCGAGGTCATCGAAAAGGAATTTAAGACGGTTGAATGGGACGCAAAGGCGGCGGAAAAAGAAGGTTTTGAGCATTTTATGCTCAAGGAAATTTATGAACAGCCAAAGGCGGTGGCAGACACGATCCATCCAAGAATTAAGAATGGTGAGGTTGTTATTGAGGAACTTGGCATGTCTGACGAGGACATTTTAAAAATAAGCCGGATTCAGATGGTTGCCTGTGGTTCGGCCTACCATGTGTGTGTCTGTGGAAAATATGTACTTGAGCAGATGACACAGATTCCGGTTGATGTAGATCTTGCCTCAGAGTTCCGTTACAGAAACCCGCTTCTTTCTGAAAATACGCTTATTATTGTTGTCAGCCAGTCCGGTGAGACGGCGGATTCTCTGGCGGCGCTCAGAGCGTCTAAAAAGCGCGG
>USSL01000239.1 GCA_900557175.1 uncultured Eubacteriales bacterium | reverse complement strand
ACAAAGTTTTGTAGTTATTGCGGTGCGCCGCAAAATGCCGGTTCAGCACAAAATGCCGGTCAGGCGCCAAATACCGGTCAGGCGTCAAATGCCGGTCAGACCTATGGTGCAGGAGCTGCACCGGGAATGAATATGCAGCCGAAGCCGCCGAAGAAAAAGAAAAATTGGGTGCTTCGGATTGTTATTCCGCTGGCTGCTTTCGGTGTGGCATTTGGGATAGGTTATTGTGCGACGGGGGCATATAAGCTAAAGCGGCCGACAGCTTTTGAGACGTTAAGCCCACTGGAATTTGATGTTCCAAAGAGCCCATCCATAAAAACAGAGACAGAAGAAACTGCGGCAGACGGGTATGTGAATCATACAGAAGAAACTGTGACAGACGGGGATGGGAATATTACAGGAAATGTGTTGGACAAGAAAACATATTTTGTGGATACGGAAGCTGTGAAATCAAAGATATTTTTTAATTATACGGAAGATGGCACAGTCTGTTCTGTCTCAGGAAGTATATCCTATTATGATTTATCTCTTGTGGACATCATTAATGATTTAAGAAGTGACGCAAGGTATGCGAAAGAATTTCTCATGGAAATGGACGCCCCGCCGTCCTGTTATGTGACATTGCTGGAATCAACAGAGTCCGTCAATTTGACGTTTGCCTTTGACGGTTTGCAGGACGACTCAGATATGGCAGAGCTGGCGGCAGCATTTATCGGGTTTGAGGCTGAAAACGGCAAAATCATGATTGATTCTGCCAATGAAGAAATGCTTGGCTTTGGATATGCATTAGAGTGATTTAAGGAGGAAGAATGTTATGAGGAAAAAAATAGCTGTATTTTTAGTGATTTGTGTTATGATGGTGTCGGTTGTCGGCTGTGGTTCTGATGGCGGCAGGAGACAGCAGGCGGCGCAGACGGGGCAGGCAGTACAGTCAGAGACTGCAGCGGGCAGTGTTAATCAGGAAAATCATGATGAAAAAGAAGCTGAGGCAGAGAATAAAGTAAGTAAAGGCAAAGCCTACAGACTGGAACGTGCGGATAATGATCGATTTGTTCTTGAACTTTTGTATCGGAACGGTTCGGATACTGTGGCACAGATGAGTGGTGAAGTCAGGGGTGACATTAGAGTCTGAATGGTAGGACACGAGGTGTTGTTAAAAATAAAGCTCTTAGCTGTGGGGATTCCCCATGGTTAAGGGCTTTTGTAATATTTAGGAAAATATTGCAAAAATCAGACAAAAATTCCTAAAAAACTGGAAATAAAGGGCGAAATTTGGTAAAATAGTATAGAAATGTGTAGCATATTATAAAAAATAGTCAGAAGGAGTTAAAATGTTAGTCAGATTAGAGTTAAAGCTAAAAAGTGACGGAGAAATCAATTACCAGATGATGACATTATTTCACGGGGCTTTGATTGAAGCGCTGCCGCCTGAGTATGCAGACTATTTGCATTTGTCGCAGCTTCATCCGTACACGCAGCATCTCGAATTCAGGGAGGGCTCATGGTACTGGATTGTATGCGGTCTGAATAAAGAGGCGGTTCAAAAAATCATTCATGAAGCACTGATGCCGCTTGAATCCATTGTGATTAAAAAAAAGAATTTAAAAATAGATATTGTTGAAAAGCATTATAAGGAAATGACGTACAGGTCTTTGATGGACAGATTTTATGAAGAAGAAAGTGACAGATATATAAGGCTTCAATTTGTATCGCCGACGGCGTTTAAGCAGAGAGGCCGGTATGTTTTTTATCCTGAAATGCGATGTGTTTTTCAAAGTCTTATGAATAAATATGATTCGGTCGATAACGGACATGCGATGATTGATGAAGATACGTTAGAGCAGCTTACCGGGAATGCACAAATTGTCCGGTATGACTTAAAGAGCGTGAGCTTTTGCCTTGAAGGCGTTAAAATTCCGGCATTTATCGGAAAGGTGACAATCAAAATGCATGGCTCGCAGACGATGACAAATTTTGCAAATATGCTTTTTGAATTTGGAGAATATTCAGGCGTTGGCATTAAAACAGCACTTGGTATGGGGTGCATTAAATTAATAAGAGAGAGGGGAAGGCAATGATGACAGACAGGCAGATCAAACTAATCATAGGCAGCTTGCTCCATGATATCGGCAAAGTTGTGTATCGGGCCGGCGACGGAAGAAACCACAGTCAGAGCGGCTGTGATTTCCTGAAAACGGAGGCCGGTGTTTCGGATTTGGAGGTGTTAAACTGCGTGCGCTATCATCACGGGGCACATTTGAAAAATGCCGGTATTCCGGAAAATGCTTGTGCCTATGTGACGTATTATGCAGATAATGTGGCTGCTTTTTCAGACCGCAGAGCTGCGGACGATGCCGAGGACGGCTTTGATAAAACAATGCCGCTTGACAGTGTTTTTAATATTTTAAACGGCCATCACGGGAAAAGCCATTATGCAATGCAGGTGCTTGATGCAGGTGCACCGATCAATTATCCGACCGAACAGCCGGTTGCCATGGATGAGCATTTTTACAAAAACGTTGTGCGGCATGTGACAGATAATTTAAAAGCAATCACATTCGATGAGGAATATTTAAACTCGCTTTTGTCGGTTTTGGAGGCAAATTTAAGCTATATTCCGTCATCGACATCAAGACGTGAGCTGGCAGATATTTCATTGTATGACCATTTGAAAATGACGGCGGCGATTGCATCCTGTGTTGAACAATATATGATGGCGCAGGGAAGGACGGATTATAGAAAATATTTATTTGAAAATGCAAGGAAGTCTTATGATGAACCGATGTTTTTACTGTTTTCAATGGATATTTCGGGAATCCAGAGCTTTATTTATACTGTCGGTGAAAGTGGCGCCCTGAAAGGGCTCCGGGCGAGAAGCTTTTACCTTGAAGTGATGATGGAGCATATGATTGACGAATTGCTGGATAAGGTTTCACTTTCAAGAGCTAATCTGATTTACAGCGGCGGCGGTCATTGCTATATGCTTCTTCCGAACACTGAAGATGCAATACAGGCAATCAGGACGTATGAAAAAGAATTAAATCAGTGGTTTATAGAAAACTTTGATATTGCACTTTATGTCGCCTGCGGCTACTGTCCGGCCAGTGCCAATGCACTGCGAAATGTTCCGAAGGGCAGTTATTCGGATTTATATATGACTGTTTCTAAAATGATTTCAAAGAAAAAATCACACCGCTATGATGCGGCGGAAATTATGCGGCTTAATAAAAAGAAATATGACGGTGAAAGAGAGTGCAAAGCGTGCCGCCGGCCGGGGCATTTAACGGAAGATAAATGTCCGATATGTACAGCTTTGGAAAAAATGTCGGGCAGCATTTTATATGATAAATATTTTACGGTTGTCTGTGCGCCGGAGGATGCGGCGCTGCCGCTTCCAGGAAACCGTTATCTTGTGGCAG
>USSL01000238.1 GCA_900557175.1 uncultured Eubacteriales bacterium | reverse complement strand
CCTGACAAAAGATAAATAACATTAAAGTTGTTAATATTTCCCGTAAACTGCGTAATAAGATAAGGCGCAGTTACAAAAAGCATATACGGCAATGTGATTTTGAAAAATGTAACAAACGCATTAGCGCCGTCCACTCTTGCCGCTTCATAAAGCTCTGCCGGGATATTCTGCAAAATGCCAGTTACCTGAAGCATTGTAAAAGGAATACCTACCCATAGGTTAATGACAATAACTGTCACTCTCGCCCATGTGGCGTCCGTGAAAAACGGAAGGGCACCGCCCTCTGAAAGCAGACCCAGATTTCGCAAAAGAACGTTGACAGGTCCGTCCGGCTGAAGCATCGTTCTCATAATCAATAAGGATACGAACTGAGGCACTGCAATGGAGAGAACAAAGCAAAATCTCCAAAAGCCTTTGAATCTTGTACCCTTTCTGTTAATGACAATTGCAAGAATCATACCGAAGAAGTAATTTAAAAATGTTGCAAAAAACGCCCATACAAGCGTCCATCCAAGTACCGACCAGAATGTCTGTCCGATGGAATCGCCGAAGTTTAACACTTTGGCAAAGTTTTCAAAACCAACCCAGTCAAACAGTGTCAGATGCTCGTCAATTTTGCTGTAATTTGTAAATGCCATGCTTATCATAAAAACAAGCGGCAAAATTGAAAAAATGATAATTCCGGCAAACGGCAGAGACATCAGTGTCATATGCAGGTTGCCGTTAAATAATGATTTTACGTCTTCTTTAAATGTCGGTACATGGCAACCGTTCTCTTTTAAATACTGCGCCTTGTACGCACTCTTTACGGCGCTGCGCCAAAAGAAGACAAAAAAGACTGTGATAAATATGGCAACAATACCAAATAACAGAATAAGCAGAGAATTATCACCCTGAACATATTCATAAATACCTTTAGCCTCATTCCATACTTCCTGCTGCTCCTGATCTCCCAGTGAAGGCAGCATGGCCAGCGCCGAAACGCCGGCCAGCGCCATGTATGCGATATAAATGACTTCACCGATGAGGAATAACAGGCCCTTGCCAATCTGCTTATGTGCAATATTTCCAAGTCCCATAATAATCATGGAAAGCCGTGTTACAACGCTGCCGCGTTTTACAGCGTTTGTAACTGTATAAACAGACTGAAATTCACTGGCTGTTTTTTTATTTTTCTGAGATTTTCTCATCGTCTTTCCTCCCAATCATCACTGCCTTTAGGCTGTGCGATTATTCCACAACCGAGGAGTTCATAGCCTCGTTGTAAGCCTCTGTCTTTTCTTTTGCATTTTCATGAGTCACTTCTTTATTTCTTAAAGATTTACCAAAGTTGTCTGTGTTCTCCCAGTAATTTACCATCGGCGCGATAAATGGCTGGATGATTGATGTATTATCAAAGGTGTCATTCTGAGCTGTTACAAGCATATCATTTTTGATTTCTTCGCTCTCTAAAAGCTCTAAGTTACAAGGAATAATATTTCTTGTTTCATAATGTGCCATCTGAGCCTCAGGGCTTCCAAGATATTTTGCAAGCGCTACAGCAACCTGTGGATATTCACAGTTCGGATTCACACCGATTGCTTTTGAACCTGCGAATGCAAGCATCTGTTTGTCTTCACCGCCGTAGTTTACAACAGGAAGCGCTTTTGCACCGAAATTGTCGCCAAGAGCTTCTTTTACAGCCGCATAGTCCCATGAGCCTGAGAACATTGCTTTGATTGAACCGTCACGGATGCCTGCGATACCTGAACCATCGACGTCAACAACAAAGTTTTCATTGTTTACAAGGTCAACTAAGAAATTTGTAACTTCTAAAGCTTTATCGCCTGAGTAATCAATACCTGCTTCTGCATCTGTTCCGTCACCGAAAAGTGTACAGCCGTTTGCAAGATAAAAGGAAGCAAGATACCATGAGTTTGTCAGTGGGAAAGAAATTTTTGCTTTTTCAAGCATCTTGTTGAAGTTTCCTGCTTCTTCCTCTGTGAACACACTTGTGTCATAGTACATAAACCATGTATTCGTTGTAAATGGTACGCCGTATAAATTGCCGTCTACTGTAAGAGAATCAACGATTGCTTCTGAGTTTGTAGACTCTACATATTCTTTTGTTTCACCGCCAAGCTTTGCAATTGCATTTGCCGGAAGAAGATCCATTAACTGGTCATTGGCAAACATAAATACGTCCGCAGATGCCTCAGGATCCTGAACGATCATCTTAGCAACCTCTGCCTCGTTTGTAACGCCATACTTAAATGTGATATCCCAGTTCGGATGTTCCTTGCTGAAGTTTTCACACATTGTCTGAAGCCATGCACCCTGATCCTCTGCCTGATCCTCTGCAGATGACCATACTAAAAGTTCACATGAAATCTTTTCTTCCTCTGCCGGCGCTGTTTCTTTCTGCGCGCTGCTGTCTGCTGCCGGTGTTCCATTTTTTGCACCACAGCCCATAAGTAATGCGGATGTTGTCACAAGAGTCATTCCGGCTGCAAGCCATCTGTTTTTCTTCATAAAAAAAATCCCCTTTCGCTTTTGCTCATTTATTGTAAGCAAATTATAGCATAGGGGGATTTTTTACATATAGAAATAACTAAACATCATCTGTTAAAAAGTATACTTCTCGCCCGCTCGCTCATCTTTTTCAGAAAATCTTCAAGGGAAAGGCTGCCGTCCAAATAGGGCGGAATATACGCGTTAAAAAATTCATTCTGAATTTCCTGCTCCCACTGGAGCTGATAATTCGGAATAATATAATCTGCATTCTTAATCGCATTTTTATAGTCATTGACAAGCGGCGTGCCGGATACCGACATAAATTTTTCACTGTTTTTACGGCTTTCCTCAGCTCTGAAACGCATCACCTCAACTGCACCCCGGATAACTTCCTCATCATAACCGGACGTCACTGCCCACGCCGTCATTTTTGGCGATGCCA
Source organism: uncultured Eubacteriales bacterium (assembly GCA_900557175.1). GTDB lineage: Bacteria > Bacillota > Clostridia > Lachnospirales > Lachnospiraceae > Scybalocola_A. Next base: position 496 of record USSL01000238.1, on the reverse strand, counting down.
TCAAGACATCGCCCGGAAACGGGGCAAATCCAAAAATTTCTTCTTCCTTTTCACTAAATGTTTCGAGCATCCAGTAGCCGTTGGCAATCATCGCTGCCTCGCCTGAGACAAGCCGCTCTCTTGCCATACTGTAATCCACATCTGAGACATCACTGTAGGTGTAATCATATATTTTCTTAAAAAACCGCATCATGTCCTTCATAGATTCATTATTATAATCTGACGGAAACTGCTCTTTCAAAAATTCCCTTCCGGCCTCATCCTTCGCACCATAAGCCGTCGTCAAAAACATCGGCGTCCAGTAAGTACCGCCGCACTGAAGCGCCAGCGGTGTGATACCGTTATTTTGAAGTGCATCCAGACAGTTAAAAAATTCATCCCAGTTTTCCGGAAAACTTTCATACCCTGCACGCGCAAGCATTTCCCGGTTATAAATGATGCCAGAATAAGAATACGTCGGCGCAGCAATCGGCGACATATACACCGCACCATTCTT
>USSL01000237.1 GCA_900557175.1 uncultured Eubacteriales bacterium | reverse complement strand
TAACTTAATTTTACACCAACTGCCGGATTCTTTCGAGGTCTGGCAGTTATTTTTTTGCACAAGAAAAGGAAGCTGCGCACTAATTACTTAGTGCGACAGCCCCTTTTTAGGAGTTTATTTCCCTTTGCAATCTTCAATCTCTAAAGTATTTTATCCACGATTAACTCACTTGCCGTTCACGCTCCATCTCAACATTTCACTGCAATTTTTATAACATTTTCTTTTCTGTTTTCAAAAATATCATAGGCCTTTTCAATGTCTTTCAATTCAAAAGTATGTGTAATCAAAGGTGTTGTATCTATTTTTCCGTCTTCAATGAGTTTTAAAATTTCATCGCACCGGCAGCCATCGACACCGCCTGTTTTGAAGGTCAGATTTTTGCCATACATCTGCGGCAGCGGCAATGTCTGATTTTCTTCGTAAAGCGCCACAATTGTCACAATTGCATTCGGACGGGCAATTTTCCATGCAAGTTCAAATGTATTGCTGCCGCCGGCAGCTTCAATCACCCTGTCAGCGCCGCCATGAGTACTGTGTGTTCTTACAAAAGCCTCCACATCAGTTTCTTTTGGATTTATCACAAGGATATCCTCATAATGTGCTTTAATAAAATCAATTCTTGCCGGATCTGTCTCGCATAAAATAATTTTTTTCGGACATTTCAGCATAACGCAGAGCAGCGTGCAAAGTCCGGTCGGACCGCCGCCGATAATGACAACCGTATCCTCATGACCTATTTCAGAAATATCAGCGGCCCAATAGCCTGTCGCAAGAATATCTCCTACAAAAAGCGCCTGTGCATCCGTCACCGTATCGGGAATTTTATTTAACCCCTGATTCGCATAAGGCACACGGACATATTCGGCCTGTCCGCCGTCAATTCTGCACCCAAGCGCCCAACCGCCGTTTTCATCGGTGCAGTTATTAACAAAACCTTTTTTACAGAAAAAACATTCGCCGCAAAAAGTTTCTACATTCACTGTCACACGGTCGCCCGGTTTTACCTTCGTCACACTGCTGCCGGCTTCACACACAACGCCGACCATCTCATGACCGACTGTAATTCCCGCAGCTGCCCTTGGCACTGCTCCATGCTTGATGTGAATATCACTGGAGCATATGCTTGCAAGACTTACCTTGACAATGGCATCCTGCGGATTCAAAAGCTGCGGCCGGATTTTTTCTTCAAGTTTAAACGTCCCCGCTGATTTATATGTGTATGCTAACATTATATCGCCTCCAACTTTTCATACTTTCTTTGTTCTATTTTAACTGATTTTTACCTATAACACAAGGAACGACATAAAAGGAAATTCCCCCATATCTTTTTTCTGCTGCATATATTATAATAACATCAGAGAGGGGATCAAAGTTTTTTAACCCTTTAGATACCGGATTGCGCCGCACTCTGTGCTTCCGCGATTCTCAAAACATTTGGAGGATTACATACGATGTTTACAGAAAAAGATATTGTAAAAAATGTCAGCAGTCAAAGTACAATAGACAGAGGTGTACGATTATTTAAAAACGACTATGTATGGGACATTAATACCAATGAAACAAAAAAAGGCTTTTTTATTAATGGTCTTGTTCAGGGCAGCTATGATAATGAATATAATGTCCAAATCCGTCTTGATGAACCGGACGGTGAAATTATAGACTACTCCTGTGACTGTCCGGCCTTTTTCTCTTACGGCGGCATGTGCAAACATTGCGTTGCTGTAGCACTTGAGTATATCGAACAGAGAAAAACCTCAGAATTCAGCTGTTCTTCACCACTAGCTTCCGGCCTCCGCCCCCGTGAAGTGACAACTGACGAAAAAATACTCGACATCATAGAAGCTGTTGCACTGCGCAAACGTTTAGATGAGCAAACTGCCTGTGGTAATATTGAACTTATTCCCGTATTACACGAAATCCATACTTATTATCATTCAAATCCTGACTATATACTTACATTTAAGATAGGTGCCTCAGATGGTCGAAAATATGTACTAAAAAATCTCGGAGATTTCTTAGACCATATACGTAAAGAAGAAATGTATTCCTACGGAAAACAGCTGTCCTTCGTTCACAGCAAGCATATATTTACCAAGGAGGCATGGGAATATATAAAAATTGCCCTGATGAATATCAAAAGCAATAAAGGCCGGTCCATTCTGACGATGCTCGGTATTATTATCGGTATTACATCTGTTATCATGATTATTTCCATTGGTGACGGAGTAAAGGGACAGGTTAACGACGAACTGAATGCCATGGCCGGAGGGCTGATTGGTATTTATGTTAATAATGAACACAGTGAAGATGAGGTTTATTTCTCCGCAGATGATTTTGAAGCAATACAGGAAAAGGTGGCGGGCGTCAAAGGCGTTACGCCGGTGTATACCCTTTACGGGAGCGTAATCGGTAAAAAAGGCGAGTTTACCGCATATGCCTCCGGCGGAACAGAGAGCATGGAGTTCTATCAGAGTGAACCGATAATTGCGGGCCGTTACTTTACCGCCAACGATTACTACTCCGGCAATAAGGTATGCGTGGTGCCGGAGCAGGCGGCCAAGAAGCTGTTCGGCACTACGGATGTTATCGGCCTTACTATTGAAGTGACCCTGTACGGAACCACACAGGATCTGAGAATCGTAGGCATACGTAAGGACAGCGCTTCAGCCATGTTCAGTATGTACGGAGACATGATTAACATTGAGCTGCCGCTCAGCATACTGAGCGCTTCCTATGGATTATATTTCGGTGATTTTACGGACTTTTATGTTATCTGTGACTCGCCGGCGGAATCCATGCAGGTGGCGCAGAGCACGATCAACCTCATGGAAGGAAGGCATAATGTGAGAGGAAAAGGGTTGATCCAGGTGCAGAACATGCAGGATCAGATTTCCCAAATCAACTCCGTTCTGGGCAATATCTCTATCTTTGTAGTTATTGTGGCAGCGATTTCCCTGCTGGTCGGCGGTATCGGCGTAATGAATATCATGCTGGTTTCCGTAACGGAACGTACCAGGGAAATCGGTATCCGTAAATCCCTGGGAGCCAGGACCGGATCCATCCTGCTGCAGTTCTTGTCCGAATCCGCCATTATTACCCTTATGGGAGGGATTATCGGCATTATACTGGGAATTACAGGCGCCATACTGATAGGCGGCGTGATTGGCTTTGCTGCAAGAGTTAAGGTAGGCACCGTGCTGATTGCATCCCTGTTCTCGGCAGGCGTAGGTATTTTCTTCGGTATCTATCCTGCAAGAAAGGCTGCAAAGCTCAGCCCGATTGAAGCGCTGCGCCATGAATAATCCTGAAAGCCAGGACAGCTCCCGGTAGAAAATAACTTGCGTTATAGCGGATTATCAGTATAATATAATGTTAAGTAGACAAAAGCACCTACGATGTAGGTGCTTTTTCGGGTCTGAGATATACAACAAAATAAATATCAGGAG
>USSL01000236.1 GCA_900557175.1 uncultured Eubacteriales bacterium | reverse complement strand
ATTCGATACCAAAGGCATTTTGATACAGCGTCAGCTCATCACCGGAAACAGACACCACATCAAAGCGACACGGTGTCTGCATGGAAAGTCTGTGGCGTATCATATATATTTTTGCCGTGTTAAAAATACGCTGTTGTTTTCTGTAATCGACTGCCTGCCACGGTTCACCGAGACGTCTGTCTTTGCGGTATTTGATTTCTGCAAAGACAAGAAAGCCTTCATGCCATGCGATAATATCTACTTCTCCATGGGGACCGTAATAATTGCGCTCAACAATTTCATAGCCGAGTGTTTCAAGATAGCGGGCGGCTTTTTCCTCAGCGGCAGTGCCGATGGCTCTGCGGTTCATGACGTCACTTCCTGTTTATATAAATTTATACAAAGTTTCCTATAAAGCTTTTTCTGTGTATCGGCGACGGTCCATACTTTTTAATGGCCTCAATATGTTCTTTTGTACCGTAGCCCTTATTGGACGCAAAGCCATACTCCGGAAAAAGCGCATCGTAGGCAAGCATCATCCTGTCCCTCGTAACCTTTGCCAAAATACTTGCGGCGGCGATGGATACACTTTTAGCATCGCCTTTAATAATCGGCCGCTGCGGGATTTGAATGTCCGGAATTGTCACAGCGTCGTTTAAAAGAATTTCAGGCACACATTTAAGCTTGGATACAGCTTTGCGCATCGCCTCATAAGTTGCCTGAAGTATATTAATTTCATCAATTCTTTCGCAATCGACGACACCGACGGCCGCACTGACGGCTTTGTCCATAATTTCATCATACAGCATCTCGCGCCGGGCAGCCGACAGCTTTTTAGAATCATTGAGATATAAAATAAGCGCATCCTTCGGTAAAACGACCGCCCCGGCAACAACAGGGCCTGCAAGCGGTCCGCGGCCGGCCTCATCAATACCGCAAATGAATGAAAGCTGCTGATATTCGTGCTCAAAAGCTTTCATGTCATCAAGCCGGCAAAGCTCCCGTGCTGCCCTCTCACCGGCTTTTTTTGCCTTGTTAAACAAGCTTACAACACCGGTTCTTGTATCACTGCCATAATTTTCTGACAGCTCTGAAAACGCCTGTGCACATGCTTCCGGATGGTGTGCATGAACGTCTATATCAAAAAGTCCGACAGCTTCAAACTGTGCTTTGATTTGTGCAATACTTTCCATAATAACCTCCGTTACAAAACTGTCTGAATTACTGGTGCTTTAACAGCCGGATATGATTGAACGGCCATATAACAATAAAGGCTTTTCCGACAATATCATCCCGGTGTATATTGCCGACAGAAGCATAACGGCTGTCTTTGCTGACCGAACGGTTGTCGCCGAGAACAAAATATTCGTCATCGCCTAAAATCACCGGTGACTGGGCAATACCTGCAGTTTTCATCGGTGAAGTACCATAAGTGTCATCCAGTTTTTCGCCATTGATATAAACATCTTCACCTGAAATCTGAACAGTTTCACCCGGCAGTCCGATAATGCGCTTTATGTAGTAAACGCTCGGATCTTCCGGCGACGGAAATACAATAATATCATAGCGCTGCGGATCGCCGAAACGGTAGCTCAGTTTTTCTACAAGAACGTTATCGCCGTCCTCCAGATTTGATGCCATTGAGCTTCCCATTACGCCGGTGCGCTGGACAATAAAATCAACAATAAATGTCGAAATGAGGAAGACGATACCGAGATAAAGAATCCAGCTTAATATTTCCCTCGGCAGACTTTTTTTCTTTTCTTCCTCCTGCCCGGCATTGTTTTCGGGCGTCTTATTTTCTGCCTTTTCTTTTTCTTTTTTCAACATATTTTCACCATCTTATATGCCTTAAACCGGCGGAAATTCCAAAGTAATTTTTCCGATGCGGGCGCTTCTGAAATCATCGAGTAAAAGTCTTGCAGCCTTGTCAAAATCAAGCTCATTGCCTTTGAGGCGGCAGTTTCTGTTTTCAGCAATTTTATAAATCATATCTACCGGCGTCTGTGTCTCATCAATATCATAGCGGGCAAAAAGAAGCCCCGGATAATGTGCTGTAATAATTTTAATCAGTTCAACTGCCAGCTCATTAAGCTCTAAAATATCGTCTTTAATGGCGCCGGTCATGGCAAGACGGAGGCCGACCTGCTGGTCTTCAAACTTCGGCCATAAAATGCCCGGCGTATCTAAAAGCTCCAGTGTTTTGCTTAATCTTATCCATTGCTTGCCTTTTGTGACACCCGGTTTATTGCCTGTCTTGGCGCAGGCACGGCCGGCATAGCTGTTAATAAAAGTTGATTTTCCGACATTTGGTATGCCGACAACCATCGCGCGCACAGGTCTGTTTAAAATACCTCTGCGGCGGTCTCTTTCGATTTTTTCTTTACATGCCTCGGCCACAATGCCTGTGACGGCTTTCACGCCGTTTTTAGCTCTTGAATCAAGCTTTAAGACATAAAAACCTTTTGCCTTAAACCAGTTTTCCCATGCTTTTGTATGCTCCGGGCTTGCAAGGTCTGCTTTATTTAAAAGGATAAGACGGGACTTCCCATTGGCAAGTGCGTCGATGTCAGGATTTTTGCTGCTCAAAGGAAGTCTTGCATCAACAAGCTCGATAATAAGATCGATAAGCTTGATGTCCTCCTGCATCTGGCGTTTTGCCTTTGTCATATGCCCCGGATACCATTGAATATTCGCCATAAATGTACCAACTTTCTTAAAAAACAAGGACAACTATTTTGTGTAGTTGTCCCTCGTTTTGTCTTATTATTTGACTAATTCTTTAACCTTTGCACGTTTACCTACTCTGTCTCTTAAGTAGAATAATTTTGCACGTCTTACTTTACCTTTTCTTACAACTTCAATCTTTTCTACGATTGGAGAATGTAAAGGCCATGTCTTCTCAACGCCAACGCCGTTGGAATTTTTTCTTACTGTGAAAGTCTCACGGTTTCCGCCGTTCTGTCTTTTAAGAACTGTACCTTCAAAAACCTGTGTTCTTTCTCTGTTACCCTCTTTTACCTTTGCGTATACTTTAACTGTATCACCTACAGAAAATTCAGGTACGTCTGCCTTTAACTGAGCAGCTTCAATATTTTTAATAATGTCGTTCATCGTGTGTGAACCTCCTTCATAATCTCAGACATTCGTAATACTCTTGTCGTATCAGAGGACTGCCCTATTTACTCATGCCATAATATTATATCATAATTTGGGGGCTGATGCAAGCAAATTTTAACAAAAATAACGCTTGTTTTTAATTTTCGCCATTTTCCTCACTCTGCCTTAATTTTTCAAGAAAAATCCTGTCTTTCTTATCAAATTCCGCGTTTAGAAGAAGCTCAGGACGCCGCCGGTATGTTCTTTCCAAAGACTTTTCCCTGCGCCACCGGGCAATGTTGGCGTGATGGCCGCTCATAAGGACATCCGGCACTTTTTTGCCGTGAAATTCTACCGGGCGGGAGTACTGCGGATATTCTAAAAGACC
>USSL01000235.1 GCA_900557175.1 uncultured Eubacteriales bacterium | reverse complement strand
AAACCGTTATCTTGTGGCAGACAGTGAAGAAAGCCTGCGAAAGCGTATGACAGAGGCAGCGTATGTCCGCTGTTATACTAAAAATGATATGTTTACAGGCAAGCATGTGACGACAAAGCTTTGGGTTGGCGATTATACAACCGGAGATACATTTGAAAAATTTGCAGAGCAGGCAGAAGGCGTGGAACGCGTCGGTATTTTGAGAGCGGATGTCGATAACCTCGGACAGACATTTGTCTATGGCTTTAAGGGCGATGACGGCGATGAACGTTATGTGACACTGTCGCGGACGGCGGCTCTGTCAAGACAACTATCTTTATTTTTTAAATTTTACATCAATAAAATACTTGCAGATGGTCAGAGCAGCATTTTTGAAAAAGAAAAGAAACGCAAAGTGTCAATTGTGTATTCCGGTGGTGACGATATCTTTTTGGCAGGATCATGGAATGACGTTATAGCAGCTTTTATAGATATCAAAAACGGGCTGGAAAGATTTGCACAGGGAACATTGACAATATCCGGCGGTATCGGCATTTATCACCCGAAATATCCGTTAAATATTATGGCAAAAGAGGTGGAACATCTTGAAGACCGGTCGAAGCATACGCCGGGCAAGAATGCGGTGACTGTTTTTGCACATAACCACAATTATCCGTGGCATGAATTTTTGACAAATGTTATCGGAGAAAAGCTCATGGCGCTGGCAGACTATTTTGATGAAACGACAGAACACGGCATGGCATTTTTGTATCATCTTATGGACTTTCTCAGGAGTATTGATGAAAACGGAGAAAAAATCAATATTGCAAGATATGTGTATCTGCTGTCAAGAATGGAACCGGATAAGGATTGTGATAAAAAAGAAAGAGAAGCATACAGAAAATTTTCGCAAAAGATGTATGCGTGGAGCCAGTGTATAAAAGACAGACGTGAACTGAATACGGCGATATATTTATATGTGTATTTAAGACGCAGTAAAGAGGAGGATGAGCAATGAAACTGACAAAGGATAATTATGTGGAGCTTGCGGAGAAGGCGATACAGGGCCTGACAGAGAAAAAGGACAGGAGAGGAAATCCGGTTGCGATTGTGACAACATCAAAAATAAGGAATCTGCTTGCAATGACGGCTGAAATTTATAACGAGGCGGTGAATTGTCAGAGTGAAAAGCTGCCGGATGAACTGATCGGCAGAATCAACTATTTGAAAATCCGTTTTGTTTATGAGGCCGGGCGTGAAGCTTCTGTCAAATCGCTTGTGACAGAGGCGCATATTTTAGAGTGTCTTGATGATATCAGGGGCAGCAGAGCGCAGTATATTTTGTTTAGCAGATATATGGAAGCACTTGTCGCTTACCGGAAATTTTTAGGCGGAAAAGATGATTGATTACAGGAGGGAAAAAGATGTTTGCAAAAGTTGAGATTAGTGGAAAGATAGAAGTTGTCACAGGTTTACATATTGGCGGTTCAAGTGCCTTTTCAGCCATCGGCGCAGTGGACTCACCGGTAATCAGAGATATGCGGACAAATACGCCGATGATTCCGGGCAGCAGTCTTAAAGGCAAGATGCGTGCGCTTCTGGCAAAAAAATATAATGAAAGGACTGCGGAACCGGATGATGATGCCCCGTGTCTGATCAATTTATTCGGCAGTGCCAAACAAAGAAAGACAAGCCGCATCCTGTTTACGGATATGTTTTTAGACAACTGGGAGGAATTAAAACGCAGCGGCCTGACAAATTCGACGGAAGTTAAATTTGAAAATAGCATTAAAAGAACAACGGCTGTTGCCAATCCGCGTCAGATTGAACGTGTCGTACGCGGCGCGGTATTTCCGATGAGCCTTATTTATGAAGTATCTGATGAGGAAACAATGGTTAAAGATTTTGAAATATTAAAAGAAGGATTTTTGCTTTTAGAGTATGATTATCTTGGCGGTAATGGTTCAAGAGGCTATGGAAAAATCAAGTTTTCTGATCTGGATGTTGAAGTTGTTGTCGGGGATGTATCTGAGGCTGTCATGGAAAAATGCCAGCAGATATTAAAAGTAAGGTGAGACTATGGAATATTCAATCTATAAATTGGACTTTCACACCGGCGTTCATCTCGGAAATGGTATGCTCAATGACAGTGATTACACATTTGGGGCCGATCAGCTTTTCTCGGCGCTCTACATCGAGGGCATAAAGCTTTGCTGTGAGCAAAAATTTTATTCGATGGTGCAGGAGGGACGGCTGTTGTTTTCAGATACTTTTCCGTATGTCGGAAAGCAATATATGGTACCTAAGCCAATGCTGTATGTTGAGCCGGTAAAACGCGGTTCTTCCGAACAAAAGAAAATTTACAAAAAAATGAAATTTATTCCGGTGGATAGTCTTGAAGCTTTTTTAAACGGTACGCAGGATTTTACATGTGATCCGATGGAAAATTACGGACATTTTGAGCAGCAGCCGATGGCCTGTGTCCGCAGGGATGAGGAAACGAAGCCTTTTAGAGTCGGAACATTTTATTATGCGAAGGATTGCGGGCTCTATGTGATTGCTGCACACGAAAGCAGCGAAGAAAAATACATGCTGGAAGAATTGCTGGAAGCTCTGTCCTATACCGGCATTGGCGGAAAAAAGATGTCGGGACTGGGCAAATTTACACTGCGCCCTGCAAAATTACCTGAAATATTTTCAAAATATTTACAGCAGGATTCGGGCGTGCATCTTCTTTTGTCAACAGCGCTTCCTAAAGAGGATGAGCTTTCAGAAGCGCTTGACGGCGCGTCATACAAACTTATAAAGCGGTCGGGCTTTGTCGCTTCGACAGAGTATGCCCCGGAAAGCCGGAAAAAAAGAGATTTGTATGTGTGCAGCGCAGGATCATGTTTTCAACATTGCTTTAAAGGCGATATTTATGATGTTTCCGATGGCGGCAATCATTCTGTTTACCGTTATGCCAAGCCGCTTTTTATGGGGGTGGGAAAATGAAGGATTATTTAAAAAATTATAAGGCAAAAATTCATGTTCTGACTCCGATGCACATTGGCTGCGGTCAAAGGCTGCTCAAAAAAGAGTATATTTATTTGCCGAAGACACATCGTGTGATTGTGCCTGATATTCAAAAAATGTTTTCGGCAATTCAAAAGAAGGGGCTTTCCAGTGCATTTATGGATTTTATGCTGAATACAGGAAATAAAGGTCCGTCTTTATCCCAGTGGCTTGGGCAAAACGGTTTTACTTTTAAGGATTATGAAGCTTGGAAAAAATATGATATGGATGCCGGTGAAGCTTTTGTTTCACAGACAGCAAGACCAAAGGAGATTAATACTTTTATAAAAGATGCCTATGGGATGCCGTATGTGCCCGGCAGCAGCATTAAAGGTATGTTTCGTACAGCTTTAATTGCGTGGGAAATACATAAAAATCCAAGAAAATTTGAAAGAATAAAGCGGGATATTGAAATTCAGTCAGCAAAATTTTC
>USSL01000234.1 GCA_900557175.1 uncultured Eubacteriales bacterium | reverse complement strand
GGATTATGTGGCAAAACGTATGGAAATCGGTGCGGTAATGGGTGCTGCGCCTCGCAGAAATGTTGTGCGTGCCACATCGGATGCAGGTGATATTATTATCCTTTTGGGCGGACGTACAGGACGTGACGGCTGCGGCGGTGCAACAGGCTCGTCAAAAGCGCACACAGTGACATCAATTGATACGTGCGGTGCCGAAGTACAGAAAGGTAATGCTCCGACTGAGCGTAAACTGCAGCGCTTATTCAGAAAAGAAAAGGTGAGCCGTCTTATTAAAAAATGTAACGATTTCGGTGCCGGCGGTGTTTCGGTTGCTATCGGCGAGCTTGCAGCCGGTCTTCGCATTGAGATGGATAAGGTCCCTAAAAAATATGCCGGTTTAGACGGCACTGAACTTGCAATTTCAGAATCTCAGGAAAGAATGGCGGTTGTCGTTGATCCGAAAGACGTTGATACATTTTTAGCTTATGCCGAAGAAGAAAATCTTGAAGCTGTCTGTGTTGCCGAAGTCACAGAATCACCGAGACTTGTGATGCTCTGGAGAGGTAAGGAAATTGTGAATATTTCAAGAGCCTTCCTTGATACAAATGGCGCGCATCAGGAAACAGACGTTAAAATCTGTATGCCGTCAAAAGAAGATGATTATTTTGAAAAGAAAACAGATGCTACTGATGTAAAAAAAGCATGGCTTGATATGCTTTCAGACCTGAATGTGTGCTCACAGAAAGGTCTTGTGGAAATGTTTGACAGCTCCATTGGTGCGGGTACAGTCGCAATGCCTTACGGCGGCAAATATCAGCTGACACCGATTCAGACAATGGTTGCCAAGCTTCCGGTATTAAATGGCAAGACAGATACAGTGACAATGATGAGCTACGGATATGATCCGTATTTATCAAGCTGGAGTCCGTACCACGGTGCAATTTACGCTGTTGTGGATTCAGTTGCAAAAATTGTTGCTTCCGGCGGTGATTACAAAAAAATCCACTTTACATTCCAGGAATATTTTGAACGCCTTGGTAATAAGAAAGAACGTTGGGGTAAGCCGATGAGCGCACTGCTCGGCGCATATCATGCACAGCTTGGATTCGGTCTTGCGTCTATCGGCGGAAAGGATTCTATGTCCGGCAGCTTCAATGAAATCGATGTGCCGCCGACACTTGTTTCTTTTGCGGTAGATGTCGCAGATGGCAAAGACGTGATTACACCGGAGCTTAAATGTGCAGGCAATCATATTGTGGCCTTTAATATTGAAAGAGACGGTTATGAAATTCCAAATTACGCACAGGCGATGAAGCTTTACGATGTGGTTCATACAATGATTAGTGAAAAGACAGTCGTATCCGCATATGCTGTAGGCTTTGGCGGTATTGCGGGTGCAGTCAGCAAGATGGCATTCGGACATAAGCTTGGTGCGGATTTTAGTACAGATGTTGCGGCAGAAGACTTATTTAAAGAAAATTACGGTTGTATTGTAGCGGAAGTGCCTGCAGAAATGCTTGAAAAAATCACAGTGCCGTATACGGATATTGCTGTTGTATCAGAAACACCGGCCTTTATTTACGGCGATGCAGTGATTGATATGAATGAAGCACTTTTGGCATGGAATACAACACTTGAAAAAGTATTCCCGACAAAATCCCATGTGGAGCAGAAGACAGTGCCTGACAGCTTATACGAGACAAAAGATATTTACGTATGCCGTCATAAAGTAGCGCGTCCGAAAGTATTTATTCCGGTATTTCCGGGTACAAACTGTGAGTATGATACAGCAAAAGCATTCGAGAGAGCGGGCGCGGATACGGACATCATGGTATTTAAAAATATGAATGCTGAAAATATAAGAGAGTCTGTTGAAATGTTTGAAAAGGGTATCAGTGACGCACAGATTCTTATGTTCCCGGGCGGATTCTCTGCAGGCGATGAGCCGGACGGTTCCGGTAAGTTTATTGCGACAGCCTTCAGAAATGAGCGTATTAAAGAGGCTGTGATGAAGCTGTTAAACGAAAGAGACGGTCTTGCACTCGGTATTTGCAATGGCTTCCAGGCGCTTATTAAACTCGGTCTTGTGCCTTACGGTGATATCACACCGCAGCAGGCAGATTCACCGACATTGACAACAAACAGCATTGGCCGCCATATTTCAAAGATGGTTTATACAAGAGTTGCTTCCAATAAATCACCGTGGCTTCAGAAGGCGAAAGTCGGAGAAGTTTACGCAATTCCTGCTTCTCACGGTGAAGGACGCTTTGTTGCAAACGACGCATGGATCAAGAAGCTGTTTGAGACAGGCTGTGTAGCTACACAGTATGTTGATGTCAATGGCCGTCCGACAATGGATGAAGACTTCAACCCGAACGGTTCTTATGCCGCAATCGAAGGTATTACAAGTCCTGACGGACGTATCCTCGGAAAGATGGCGCATTCAGAGCGTATCGGCGATAAGGTTGCCATGAATATTACAGGAAATCAGAATCAGATGATATTTGAATCCGGTGTAGAATATTTTACAAAATAATATAAGCCTGTTTAGATGGTGTGCGAAGGTGTGCTTCACAAAATATTGTGGGGTACACCTTTTTTTGACATAGGAAATGGCTTCCTATGTCAAAAAAGCTCCGCGAGGGATGCGACCAGATGCATATGGAATATGACTGCCTGCGGCAGGCTGCATCTGGCGCGCAAAGCGGAGCAAGTCCTTCAAGGATTGAGGGATTTAGGGAGTTCGAAGGGGACTTGTCCGCTTTGTTATGTGCCATTACGCTATAATCATACACTGTGCTGAGGTCTTAATTGAAATATCTGAAAATTCTGAAAAAAATTATAAAGAATAATAGTAGAAAAAATATTTGAAAAATATTTAAAAAATGTGTTGACAAATACGCTGGACAGTGGTAATATAAAATCATCAAAAGAAACCAAAGAAAAAAGCCAAAAGATAAACTCTAAATCAAAGATTTCATTAATATACAAAAGATATACAAAGTACATAAGATAAAAAACTGAATATAGTTTTTAGGATTATCGAAGGATGATTTTAGGAATTACAAAAGAGTTTTCAAACAAAAGATAAAGTGAAATCTAAGATTTAAAAGTATCGGGGCAATTCAAAAAGAAGGAGGAGATTCCAATGAAATAGATTTTTAGATTATATATTATATCAGTGAGACGATAGATATCGAAATTAAGCTGTGACGAGAAAGCAGTTTAAGTGAAAAAGAAATTTATTTATGACGAAGTATATTATATAATCATAGGATAAAATTTATATTATACGACAATATATTACTGGTAGACAATTAGTTGCAGAATTACACAAGTTGTTTAAGGGATAAGTACCCACCCGAAGTACATAACCAACAACATAAGAAGAATGAAAAAGAGAAGTAACTGGCTATTTGGAAATTAGGGATATGCTATAATATAAATATAGATGGATAAGTACAGCGGAGTACATTATCTGAATACAA
>USSL01000233.1 GCA_900557175.1 uncultured Eubacteriales bacterium | reverse complement strand
CCGTATACTCTCGTTCAAAAATTCTTTTGATAAATCAAGCTGCTCCAACACTTGACGGATAAGCTTAATCAGCAGATGATTTGTCACGCCCTGCGTCAGCGGATAAACAGGCTGCATAAAATCAAGCTTTTTTTCATATTCCTCTGCCGTCATAACTTCAGGCTGTTCTATATAAAAGCTGCCGCTTTTTTTAGTAACCATACCGCGGAATACATATTTTTCACCAACCATCAGACTATTTCTTAAATAAGCCATATTATACCACTTTAAAGTCAGTGACGGATTTTCACCAAATTTTAAAGTCACAAACTGCATCCGCCGCGTGCTCACTAAATCCGGTTTTTTGGCAAGCACAAAACTGACGGCCTGCTTCTTTCCGACAATCAGATTTTTAACCGCTGCCGGCGGCTCATACGTATCATAATTTCTCGGATAATGCTCAATCAAATCACCGACAGTCACAATACCAAGCTTTTCAAGCAACTTTTCTGTCTTTTCCCCAACACCTTTAATATCCCTCACAAGACTGTCTCTATTCATGCCGCACCTCCTGTATCATAAAAGCGGCGTCAAAAGACGCCGCCCAATCGTATACTTTTATTCTACTGACATCATATAATAGTAAATCGGCTGGCCGCCGTACTGAAGCTCAACCTCACAGTCACCGAATAATTCTTCGGCCGCTTCTGCCAGCGCCTGCGCCTGTTCCTCATTTGTATCTGCGCCGTAGTAAATACTGATAAGCTCAGAGTCATCATCGACAAGTGTCTTTAAAAGCTCAATGGCTGTCTCTGCCACATCCTCGCCAACCGCAAGAATACCGGCATCGCCGATACCCATAATATTGCCCTCTTTAATAACCTTATCGTCAATTTCTGTATCACGCACGGCATAAGTCAGCTGTCCTGATTTGACATTCCCCATCTCTGTCTTCATACGCTCAAGATTTTCTTCGCCGTTCTCACCCGGTACATAGCCGATCAATGCGGCAATTCCCTGAGGAATCGTCTTTGTCGGAACAACGATAATCTCTTTATCTTCTACAAGCAGCTTCGCCTGCTCAGCCGCAAGAATAATATTTTTATTATTCGGGAAAATATAAACGCGGTCCGCATTCACCTTGTCAATGGCATTCAGCATATCCTCCGTGCTCGGATTCATCGTCTGTCCACCCTCAATGATGTAATCGACGCCGAGTCCTTTAAAAATCTCCGAAAGACCGTCACCGGCCGCAACAGCAATAAAACCGTCATCCTTGCGCGGCTGCTGTGCTTTTTCTTCCTCAAGCTGGCGTGCCGCTGCCTTCTCAGCATCTTTAACGACCTTTTCATGATGCTCCTCACGCATATTGTCAATCTTCATACTTGTAAGCGATCCATAGGAAAGACCTTTCTGAATAGCAAGTCCCGGATCATTTGTGTGAACATGGACTTTGACGATATCCTCAAGCCATACGCACACGATAGAATCACCGATGGAAGCCAAAAATTGCTTAAATTCATGCTCTGTATGTTCATCAAACGGCTTTTCAAGCATCACAATAAATTCTGTACAATAACCGAATTTAATATCTGCCGTGTCAATATCTTCCGCCGGCACAGCTGCTGCGGCACCTTTTTTCGAAACTTCAATTGTCACACTTTCTTTGCCGAGGAAACAATCCACAGCGCCTTTTAATATTTCCATAAGGCCCTGTCCGCCTGAGTCAACGACACCCGCCTGCTTTAAGACAGGAAGCAGCTCCGGCGTCTGTCCGAGCACATAATCGCCGTGACTTATCACCCTTTCCATCGCCTCTGTCAGGCTGTCTGTCTCCATCACAACCTCAGCCATCTTATCAGCCATGCCCTTTGCAACTGTCAGAATTGTGCCTTCCTTCGGCTTCATCACGGCCTTGTAGGCTGTCTCTGTCGCTTTGTGCATCGCTGCTGCAAGCGTCTCTAAATCAATAACGTCTGTCTCCTTGATTTCTTTTGTAAAGCCTCGAAACAGCTGAGATAAAATAACACCCGAATTACCTCTGGCGCCTCTTAGAGCGCCCATGGAAATCGCTTTCGCCAGATTTTCCATCGTCGGCGTCTCAATCTGTCCGACCTCCTTTGCCGCCGCCATAATCGTCAGCGACATATTCGTACCCGTATCTCCATCGGGTACCGGAAAAACATTCAGTTCGTTAATCCATTCTTTTTTTGCTTCTATTCTTCCTGCACCTGCTAAAAACATCTTCTGAGGTGATATCGTAGAAACCATCTTCTGCAGCATCACCGCATCTATTGTATTCATAGCCACGCCGGTTCCTCCTTAAAATGTATACTAATCAATGACGCGGACGCCCTCAACGAAGACGTTGACCGCACCGACCTTCATGCCGGTAAACTTTTCTACCTTATACTTCACTGTAGACATGAGATTGTCTGCAACTGTCGCAATACTTACACCGTAAGAGACAATGACATGAAAATCAAAATATAATTCATTATCCTTCACAAAAACGTCAATGCCCTTGGCAAGATTTTCGCGCTTCAAAAGCTTTGCCCAGCCATCCTTCATGCTGACAACGGCCATACCTACAATGCCGAAGCAGTCAACTGCCGCAAGCCCTGCATATTTCGCAATCACATCTGTGTCTATCGTAATATTTCCGGTATCTGTCGTAAACTGACCTTTCACTTACTCCTACCTCCATCTCTCATATTGCGGTAAAATTCTCCGTCTGCACCCATTTAAAAGCACAACACGGCTCATTCTATAGTGTATTATAACCGCTTTCTTAAAAAAAGAAAATGCTTATTTTATATTTTTCTATTTTTTTTATATAATTCAAAAACAATACTTGCTTTTTAGCGGACTATCTGTTAAAATGAAGAAGTTGTAAGCCGCATGGCTTAAGTAGTAGATTCAAGGAGGTGCTTGAAATGGCTAAATGCGCAGTTTGTGATAAAGGAGCTCACTTCGGTATTAAAGTGTCTCACTCACATAGAAGAAACAATAAAATGTGGAAATCCAACATCAAATCTGTTAAAGTAAAAACAGCAAACGGTGCTGCAAAGAAAATGTATGTTTGTACTTCCTGCTTAAGAAGCGGTAAAGTGGAGAGAGCGTAAAGAAAGAGGAAAGGCCTTGTCCGATGAGACAAGGTCTTTTTTTGTCCTCTTCTATCTTCTATTCATTCAGCAGCAGAACAGATTATACCCTACCAGCATACAGAGTGCCGCAAGTAATACCATAAGGAAGCTCTTTGGAAATATCAAGGCAAGAAACAGCCCTACTCCAATCCAAAACAGTAAAAATCCAATGAGTCTCTGCACAGTCTCTCTGTTTCTCCTTTTGCCTGTTTACTTTAACATATGCAAAAAGCCGCCATGAATGACATCCTGGCGGCTTTTTGTTCTCAGAGTGTGTATGAAAATCTCTTTACTCCTCTGTTTTCTCTTCCTCTGCTTCCTGTTTCACAGACTCCGTTTTCTTTGCAGGTTC
>USSL01000232.1 GCA_900557175.1 uncultured Eubacteriales bacterium | reverse complement strand
TTGGCGAATGCCGTCCATAGACGCGCGGCGCTCATAGAAAGGCGCAGCGTGTCACCAGAAATGATATGCCGCCCCCTGCGCGTGAGATAATGGCAATAAAGTTTCCAATATGTTAAGTCGGCAAACCTAAATTTACGGAGGAAAATTATCATGGTGATTGATGTATATAAAAATTGTCCCAGTTTTGAAAATGAGAGTTACATATTAAGACTGGTACGCAAAGAGGATACAGCAGATTTGTTAAAGGTCTATTCCGATGAAAAAGCTGTACCATTTTTTAATAGTGATAATTGCGGCGGCGATGATTTTCATTATACAACTGAAAATAGAATGGAACAGGCAATTGAATATTGGCTTTGGGAATATAGCAGACGAGGATTTGTCCGTTGGACAGTTGTCTCAAAAGCAACAAATGAAGCAATTGGGACGATAGAGCTTTTTCACAGAGAAGCTGATGATTATTTTACGAATTGCGGCTTACTTAGATTGGACATTCGGAGTGATTATGAAATTGCCGATGAGATTATTAAAATCCTGAAGCTAATCCTCGAACCGGCATATACACTTTTTCATTGTGATAAAATTGCTGTAAAAGCGATTGAATCAGCAACGGAACGTATCGATGCATTAAAAGCTTTAGGTTTTGTTCTGTCGGAGGAGAAACTCATTGGACATGATAAGACAGTGTATGCTTCATACTTCGTATTAAGATGATAAATTCCGGCTTTGCAGTGTCGGCAGCAGTGTGACGTAAAACATCATCTGTCATTTTTCGGTACGATAAAACGGAAACTATTTGAAAAAATGCTTGCATTTTGTCGCCTGTTATGGCATAATAATTTCTCGTGAGGATATCATATGGATGGGTTCCCGAGTGGCCAAAGGGGGCAGACTGTAAATCTGTTGTCGACGACTTCGAAGGTTCGAATCCTTCTCCATCCATTTGGCGCAGCCAATAAGCTGCCGGCGTGGCGGAACAGGTAGACGCACAGGACTTAAAATCCTGCGGGCCTAATCGCCCGTACCGGTTCGATTCCGGTCGCCGGCATTTAAAACTTAATATGTGCGTGTAGCTCAGCTGGATAGAGCGTCTGACTACGGATCAGAAGGTCGGGAGTTCGAATCTTCTCACGCACGCTTTCAGGTTCTCATGAAAATGAGAACCTTTTTTTATGACATAGGAAATTGCTTCCTATGTCACAAAAAAGCTCCGCGAGGGATGCGACCAGATGCATATGGAATATGACTGCCTACGGCAGTCTGCATCTGGCGCGCAAAGCGGAGCAAGTCCCTCAAGGATTGAGGGATTTAGGGAGTTCGAAGCGGACTTGTCCGCTTTGTTCTTTTTTACTTTGTAGAAATAGGGGAGCATTATGAAAAAACAAAAAGTTAGGATGAGAACGCCGCATATGTTTGATAATGCCGCGCTGCGTAAAATTTTAATTCCGGTGGCAATTGAACAATTTTTGGCATCAATGATGGGAACTGCGGATACGATGATGGTAAGTAATGTCGGCTCAGCGGCAATATCGGCGGCATCACTTGTGGATTCTCTGAATATTCTTGTGATACAGGCATTCGCGGCGCTGTCCGCGGGCGGATCAATTATATGCGCGCATTATATCGGCGGAAAAAATAAAAAGGAGGCAAATCGTTCGGCAGGGCAGGTGATGTTCGTTGTGACGCTTCTCTCCACAATATTAATGGCTGTCTGTCTTATATTTAATGAGTCACTTTTAAGACTTATTTTTGGTCAGGTCGAAGAAGCTGTTATGGTCGCGGCAAGAACTTACTTCTTTTATACAGCACTGTCATTTCCATTTATCGGTATTTACGATGCCGGCGCTTCAATTTTCAGGGCGCAGGGAAATACAAGAACGCCGATGGTTATTTCGGTAACGTCGAATGTGCTTAACGTCGGCGGCAATGCAATTCTTATATGGGGATTTCATATGGGGATTGCCGGCGCAGCTATTGCGACACTCGTTTCAAGAATTTTTTGTGCCGTTATGGTTATGTTGCTTTTGAGAAAAACAACCAATGTCATTACGGTCAGAGATTATTTGAAAATACGTCCGGATGGCAGAATGATTAAGAAAATACTTAAAATCGGCGTGCCGTCAGGTATTGAAAACGGAATGTTCCAGTTCGGAAAACTGGCAATTCAGTCAACAGTGTCAACACTTGGTACGGCAGCTATTGCGGCGCAGGCAATGACAAATATTCTTGAAGGTTTAAACGGCGTTGCGGCGATGGGCATTGGTATCGGTCTGATGACTATTGTCGGACAATGCATGGGCGCAGGACGAAAAGACGAGGCAAGATATTATATAAAAAAAGTAACATTTATTGCAGAAATGGTTGTTGTTATAAGCTGTCTGATTGTATTTGTGCTTGTGAAACCGGTGACAATACTTGGAGCGATGGAAGCTGAGAGTGCGGCAATGTGCATGTTTATGATGGGCTGGATTACAGTTATCAAACCGCTTGTATGGACACTGGCATTTATCCCGGCTTACGGTATGCGCGGCGCCGGTGATGTTCGTTTTTCAATGATTCTTTCCTGCCTGACAATGTGGTTTTGCCGTGAATTTTTATGTATCGTTCTCATAAGAAATTTTGGGTTCGGTCCTATGGCAGTATGGATTGGTATGTTTTCAGACTGGACAATCCGGGCTGTTTTATTTACAATCCGTTTCTTAAGTGGAAAATGGGCGAAAATCGGCATAGAAAAGTAGCTTTTTTGTATGTAATCCTTAAGTAAAAACATTTTGAAATTCATAGGCAGTTGTGATATAATATAAAGACTACAGATGCTGATAACAGATTAGATAAGTCTTTGAGAGGTTTTTTATGTTGAATGAGGAAAAAATAAGAATCATGACAAGGGCGGCAATTTATGAAAAAGGCAAGGGCAAAGAGGATTTAAAGATTACTGCTTACGGTGACAGTGACTATGTCCGTTTTAATTTGCTTAAGACCATTATCGGGGCAACGATAAGTTTTATTTTCGCAGCCGGTCTTTTCGTACTCTATAGGATGGACGATTTTATGGCAAATATGATGAAGTTTGATCTGATGAAGCTTGGGCGGGAAGTCCTTGTTATTTATCTGATTTTTATCGGCATTTATATTGCCATAAGTATTGTTGTTTATCAGGTAAAGTATTCGACTGCAAAGCGCCGGGTGAATGCTTACAACGATGAACTTGAGATGATTGAAGAAATTGCGGAAGATGATGCAAAAAATAATGCACACAGCAGGAGGGCGGACGATTGAACGAGTTATTAGAGTATAAAGGAAAACTTATGAAAATATACCATGAATTTGAAGCTTATTTTAAAGTTGCGGCAAAGTTTATATTTGCACTGCTGACATTAAACAGTATTTCAAGTGGTCTTGGTTATTTTGAAGTGTTAAATTTAGTCTCCATCCGCCTCTTTATTGCGGTTGTGTGTGCTTTTATACCGGTGCCAATGGT
>USSL01000231.1 GCA_900557175.1 uncultured Eubacteriales bacterium | reverse complement strand
TTGTGTATTATGATGTATCATCTTGACGGTCAGAGCATCAAAGATATTGCACAGGCATTTGGTGTTTCTGAAAATACAGTGAAGTCGAGACTACTTTACGGGCGCAAGGCCATCAAGGCAAAAGCGGAGGAAATGCAGAAGAAAGGCTATCAGCTCTACAGCTTCGCACCGCTGCCGCGTCTTTTATTCCTTCTTCGCAGCGAGCGGAAATCACAGGCGTTTGCGGCGATGGCAGAAGCTGTGAAAAAGGTGCAGCAGGAAACTGTTCTGACCAATACCGGAGCGCATGCGCAGGGCACAGGAAACAGCGGCGCGCAGGGAGCAGGAAACAGCGGCGTGCAGGGCAGAAGAAACAGCGGCATGCAGGGCACAGCTTATAGCGGTGCCGCAAAGCAGGCGGCAGGACAGGCAGCAGGGCAGGCCGCAAAGCGCGGCTTCATACATACCGTTGCCGGAAAGGTCGTGCTTGGTGTCATCTCGGCGGCTGTCATTGGCGGTGCGTCCGCCACGACGACATACTTTGTGCTTGAGCATATGTCAAATAAGAAAGCACAGGAAAGCTATGAGGCGATGGCTGAGAATAAGGATGATGCGCTGTCAGAAACAGTACCGGAGGAAACTGTCATGGAAACAGAGCAGGTTGTTCAGACCGAGGCACCGGAGACAGAGCCGCCTGAAACCGAGCCTCCTGTCAGGGAGGTGGCAGATACCGAATATCCATCGCTGCTCGCAGGTGAATTGACAAAGAGTGAATTAAATCTGGTGCTTTCCTACGGCCCGACAGAAATCGGCGAGGGCGGCCTGTCAGATGCGGATTTATTTTATTGGTTTCCTCTGATTTGTATGGGTGATGAGCAGGAGGGAAATCTTATTTCAAGCTTTGGCATGAATGCAGATTATACATACGGCTGTTCGGTTGAAGATGCCAACCGTTTTGCTTCGGTGCTCACAGATACACGTTTTTCGGGAAATAATGATAATGATGCACTTCGTGTGAGCGGCGGAAGAATAAATTTCTATGGCGTCACCTTAAGCTACGGTGCAAGTACACAAATCAGCTCTGCAAAACATACAGAGGATGCCATGGTTATCCAATATACGCATACGACGACATATTATAACGACGGCGGCCGAAAAGAAACGGCTAAGAAGGAGGCACTCTTAAAACCGGATGCAGACGGAAAGTTTAAGATTGTAAGAATTTATAATGTGGATAACAGACCTGCAGAAGCGGAAGAAATTTTTGAAAAAACGGCGAAAAAGTCAGAGGATAAAACTTCGGACAAAAGTTCATCAAAGGTTGCGGAAGATGGAGATTATAGTATTTATCAGCCTGTTTTAGATTATGCAGCAGAGGGCGCAAACGGCTACGATTTTCCGGGGTATGAAGATGTTCTTTCAGGCGAGCTGGAGTATACGCTTTACGATATGGATCATGACGGAACGAAAGACTTGCTGCTCCGTGATAAGCAGAATATACCTCAGCCGATTTTATACTATGTCTATCGTGTTTTTGAAAAGGAGCAGACTGAAAAAGAAATAAAATATAACTTCTATGACGGTATTATTTCATCGACGGACTGGTATGCGACGGAAGACGGCAATGGCGTGTATACGTGTGAAGTTTCAAGAGGCAACGGTGATATAGATTATTATCGTGTGACTGCAGAAGATGGAAAACTTACGATGGCAGACCGTCCGGAAATTTCAACGACAATAGGCACGCAAGAAGCAAAGACATATGCTGATAAATTTCCGAAGCTGACATGGTATCCGATATCGGACAGAAGTGCTTTAGAAAAATAGAGGAAATTGCGGCGTCGCATACACAAGGTGTGCGGCGCAAGAAAAACGGCCTGCGGGAAAATCCTGCAGGCCGTCATTGATATTGGGAAAATCCCGCCTTTTACCGGAAAAATTTCCGGATATCGATTCTCTTAATAAAAAATCCTGCGGCAAGTCCGGTGAAAATTCCGGTAATGATGCCGCTGACTAAAAGAAATGGTGCATAATAAATGACATATGTGCTCTGAAGTGTTATAATAGCAGCAAGGAGCTGTCCGGCGTTGTGAAAAATCGCGCCGATAATACTTGTAAACCATAAAAGCTGTCCTTTGAGCAGACGGTTTGAGGCATACATTGCTAAAAGGCAGAAAAGTCCGCCGAGAATACTGAAGAAAAAGGACATCATTTGGCCGGCAAAGACGCTGGCGAGAAAGACGCGGGCAAAGAGCACTGCGGCGGCCTCGCGGGGCATACCGGCCGAAATAAGAACGAGTGTTACAATATTTGCAAGGCCGAGTTTGATACCGGGAATCGGAACAATCGGAGGAATGGCCGATTCAAGAACGAAGATTGTTAAGGCAATCGTTGTAAGGATGGCGAGCATTGTCAGTTTTTTTACAGATTTCATGGCGCCTCCTAAAATGAAATGCCGTCGATGTTATCGCTGGCGCTTTTATCTTCAATTTGAATCACAAGCTTATTTGGCAGGCAGCTTATAGGCAGCGCTGTATTTTTGATAAAGCCCATATTGATGCAGACTTTATCGGGACAGCTGGACTCGGTGACAGCAATTTCACCGGGCCGGACTTCAATCGTATTATAGGCGCCGTTTTCACCTTCAACGGTGAATGTATAGCTTTCGGTGACGGCGGACAGGTCAATTGATTTGATAAGCGTACCGTCCTGATAAATTTTGGCCGTCAGCACACCGGAAGATTTTCTTGTATAGATAAAAATACTGCCGGCGATGCCGAGAATTAAAAGCAGGGCAGCGGCAGCGATACATATTTTTTTTGTACGGTTCATAAGTCACTCCTTTGTATATGTGCTGTAAAATAATTTCAGTATTCAGTATAAGACGAAATATCAATTTTTTCAAGAGGTGAAGACATGGATAGAGATGACATCATTATAAAAAAGGTAATTATACATATTTTAGATTCCTATATGGGAATGCCGGTGCTTTCAGATAAAGAGCTGGAATGCGGGCCGGATTTATATGAATTTTTCAGGGCACATCTTGAAAAAGTGACAAACAGCGATGATATTAAGGCGTGCCGTTTTGAGGAAGATTCAGTTGTGCCGGTGATGCTTGAGGGCTTTATGCCGGAAAGCTTTGTGGATGTCAGCCGTGCGCTGGCTGAGGAGCTTTACCGCATTATGAATGCAAATATTGATATTCCGGCGGCAGATTTGGCGGTGATTTTATTCAGATATAGCGAGAAGGATTATCTGGGTCTTTTAAAAATGAATTATAAATCATCCTACACACATTTTACGGTATCGGATTTTGGTGAAAATACAAATGATATTATTATGCAAAAAGCGCTGCTTCCGTCAGAGAGCCAAAGACTTTCGGAGGCGGCAGTGATTGATTTGGAGACGATGGATATACAGCTTCTTGAAAAGAAGTATGATATTAACGGGACAAAGGTGAATTATATGTCCAATCTGTTTTTAAAATGTCATGCGCCCCTG
>USSL01000230.1 GCA_900557175.1 uncultured Eubacteriales bacterium | reverse complement strand
AAATGAAGTTTAAGAAATTGATGATTTTCATCTGTATGTTCGCCTGCATTTTTTCGATGACAGCCTGCGGTTCTGCCGATACATCAAAGGAAGACGCGCTTCTTTCAAAGTATGACAGTGCTCAGATTGAGCAGATTACCCAGGGTATTTTTAACAGCTTTCTTCAGACATCAGAGGAAGATATGCAAAAGCTGATTGAGGGCGATAACAGCGATGTGGCTGACGATGTTGATATGGCTCTGGCCATTAAAACGGCGATGTCTACATGGCTGAATGTCAGCGGCGAGCTTGGCGATTATGTGTCGACAGACAGCTTCGAGATGACGACAGACGGTGAAAATATTTTCGGTACATTATCAACAACATTTTCTGAGCGCAAGGTTGAATTTGAAATCACTTATGCAAAGGATATGTCAAAATATACGGCCATTAAGGTAACGCCGGAATATACAATCGGTGAAAAACTGGGCAAAGCGGCAATGAATACACTGATGGGTATGGGTATTGTGTTTATTGTACTTATTCTGATTGCCTTTTTAATCAGTCTTTTCAAATATATTAATAAGGCGGAAAGCTATTTCGCAGATAAAAAGCTTGCAAAGGAAAACAACAAGCCTTTTGAGGCGAAGGATGTGACGGCGGCGCCGGTTGTTTATGAACCGGAGGAAGAAGTTGATGATTTGGAACTTGTTGCAGTGATTACAGCGGCTGTGGCAGCTTCAATGAATACATCCGTCGATAATCTTGTTGTACGTTCGATTAAAAGAAAAAAGACTAACAGATGGTCATAGACCGTAAATATTAGGAGGATTTATCATGAAAAATTATGTGATTACCGTAAATGGAACAAGCTATGAAGTAAGCGTTGAGGAAGTCGGCGGTGCAGCACCTGTACAGACAGCGGCACCTAAGGCGGCAGCACCTGCACCAAAGGCAGCGCCAAAAGCAGCGGCATCAGGCGCGCAGGGCGCAGTGAAAGTTAATGCTCCGATGCCTGGCAAGATTTTAAATGTAAAAGCTTCTGTGGGACAGGCTGTAAAGAAGGGCGATGTGCTCTTAATTCTTGAAGCAATGAAGATGGAAAATGAAATTGTTGCACCGGAAGACGGAACCGTAGCCAGCATTAATGTTGCAGTCGGCGATTCAGTGGAAGCAGGCGCAGTTCTTGCGACTTTAAACTGATTTTTCTAAATCAACTGACGCAAATGACGATGACTATGGGAGGTTAAACAATGGAATATATAACCACTACACTTGGGAATCTCATTCATCAGACAGCATTTTTTAATCTGACAGTAGGCAACTTTATTATGATTCTTGTTGCTTTCTTTTTCCTTTTTCTTGCGATTAAGAAAGGCTATGAACCATTGCTTTTAGTACCTATTGCCTTTGGTATGCTGCTTGTGAATCTTTTCCCGGATATTATGAAAACAATCGAAGAAGCGGCTGCGGACGGCAGTACTTCCGCCGGACTTCTTCATTATTTCTTCCTCGGAGATGAATGGGGCATCTGGCCTTCACTTATTTTCCTCGGTGTCGGCGCGATGACAGACTTTGGTCCGCTCATTGCCAATCCAAAGAGCTTCTTACTTGGCGCGGCAGCCCAGTTTGGTATTTTCTTTGCTTACATCGGCGCGATTTTACTTGGTTTCCCGGATGCAGCGGCAGCCGCAGTTTCAATTATCGGCGGTGCTGACGGCCCGACATCCATTTATCTTGCAGGTGCGCTCGGACAGACAGACCTTATGGGACCGATCGCCGTGGCGGCATATTCATATATGTCCCTTGTGCCGATTATCCAGCCGCCAATTATGAAACTTTTGACAACAAAAGAAGAACGTGCGATTAAGATGGAGCAGCTCCGTCCGGTATCAAAACTTGAGAAAATTTTATTCCCGATTATTGTTACAGTAATTGTTGTTCTGATTCTTCCGACAACAGCGCCGCTTGTCGGCATGCTCATGCTCGGAAACCTGTTCAGAGAATCCGGTGTTGTAAAGCAGCTTGCAGAGACAGCATCAAATGCACTGATGTACATTATCGTTATTTTACTCGGTACTTCTGTCGGTGCGACAACAAGTGCTGAAGCTTTCTTAAATGTGACAACATTAAAGATTGTTGCTCTCGGTTTAGTTGCCTTTGTTGTCGGTACGGCGGCCGGCGTCTTGTTCGGAAAGCTTATGTGTCATGTGACTCACGGTAAAGTCAATCCGCTCATTGGTTCTGCCGGCGTATCTGCAGTGCCTATGGCTGCCAGAGTATCACAAAAGGTCGGCGCAGAGGAAGATCCGACAAACTTCCTGCTCATGCATGCCATGGGACCAAACGTTGCCGGCGTTATCGGTACAGCAGTTGCAGCCGGTGTATTTTTAGCAATTTTCGGTGTGAATTAATTCAAGTATACAGGAGGATATATTATGTCAGAACAAGTTAAGAAGCCTGTCGGCATTACAGAGACAATTTTAAGAGATGCACATCAGTCTCTCATTGCCACACGTATGACAACAGAACAGATGCTTCCGATTATCGATAAGATGGATAAGGTCGGCTATCACTCCGTAGAGTGCTGGGGCGGCGCAACCTTTGATGCATGTCTGCGTTTCCTTAAGGAAGATCCATGGGAGCGATTAAGAAAGTTAAGAGACGGATTTAAAAATACAAAGCTTCAGATGCTTCTGCGCGGTCAGAATATTTTAGGCTACCGCCACTATGCCGATGATGTTGTTGAGTATTTCGTTCAGAAATCAATTGCCAACGGTATTGATATTATCCGTATTTTCGATGCCTTAAATGATTTGAGAAATCTTGAAACAGCTGTTAAAGCGACAGTCAAAGAGGGCGGACACGCACAGATTGCCTTATCCTACACTTTAGGTGATGCCTATACACTTGACTACTGGAAGGATATCGCAAAGAGAATTGAGGATATGGGTGCAAATTCTATCTGTATTAAGGATATGGCCGGTCTTTTAGTGCCTTATAAGGCAACAGAGCTTGTCACAGCGTTAAAATCAGCGACATCACTGCCGATCCAGCTTCATACGCATTATACAAGCGGTGTTGCTTCAATGACTTACTTAAAGGCAGTAGAGGCAGGCTGCGATGTGATTGATACAGCAATGTCACCGTTTGCGCTTGGTACAAGCCAGCCGGCAACGGAGGTTATGGTTGAGACATTTAAGGGAACACCATATGACACGGGCTTTGATCAGAAGCTTCTTGCTGAGATTGCAGAGCATTTCCGTCCGATCCGCGAGGAAGCACTTGCTTCAGGTCTTTTAAATCCGAAGGTACTGGGTGTTAATATTAAAACTTTAATGTATCAGGTGCCGGGCGGTATGTTATCCAACCTTGTATCCCAGTTAAAGGATGCCAATGCGGAGGATAAATATTATGAAGTACTTGAGGAAATTCCTCGTGTCCGTAAGGATTTCGGGGAGCCGCCGCTTGTAACGCCGTCATCACAGATTGTCGGCACACAGGCCGTTTT
>USSL01000229.1 GCA_900557175.1 uncultured Eubacteriales bacterium | reverse complement strand
CATCTGAGCCTTTTTCTTTTAACTCAGTTTTTCATAACTCACTTGACACTACCATACGGGTTACTGTTGTGTCAAAAGTTTCCCAGAGCTCTGTCAGTTCCTTCAAATTATCCACACCCTTCGGCGTAATTGTGTAATATTTTTTAGAAACCTCTCTGTCCTTCGGAAGACTCCATTCACTCTTTATCATACCGTCATCCTCCAGCCGGTATAATATCGGATAAAGTGTCCCCTCCTTAATCTTAAACAATCCGCTGCTTTGTCTGTCCATTTCGCTGATCAGCTGATATCCATACGTCGGCGCTCTCGAAATCATCTTTAAAACAATAATCTCCAGCATCCCCCGCTTAAGCTGCCGCTCATAACGAACATCCATCTTATCACCTCCGACTGCCTTTGCTGTTTATTATTTAGTTTTACTAAGTACATTTTATGATAAACCATTCGGAATGTCAATCATTTGCAGAAATATATTTTAAAAAATATACGTTCAGGCACGACGATGCCTATTGTTTATTCAAAAATACTTTTAGATATCTTTTTTGCCGTTTTTGTTGCCGCAAGACCGCCCAGCGCCGTTTCCCGAAGCTGAAAAGGCAGTGCCCTTCCGACTTTATACATTGCCTCAATCGTCTCATCTGCCGGAATCACCGGATCCATGCCCGATAAAGCAAGATCAGCAGAAAGCAGCGCATTGACTGCCTGAGACGCATTGCGCGCTGAACACGGCACCTGCACAAGACCGGCCACCGGATCGCAGACAAGCCCCATCACATTCATTAATGTAAAGCTGACACTGTTCATCATCATTTCATCCGTGCCGCCCCGCAGCCACACAACCGCAGCTGATGCCATTGCCGCAGCCACGCCGCACTCTGCCTGACAGCCGCCCTCTGAACCTGACACTGTTGCATTTTTAGTAATCACAGCACCCACGCCCGAAGCAATAAGCATCGCTTTTAAAATCGCATCTTCTTCAATATCAAAGTTTTTTTCCATGCCTATAAGCACTGCCGGTAAAATACCGCATGAACCTGCCGTCGGCGCCGCACAAATCTTACCCATAGAAGCATTCACCTCACAGGAAGACAGTGCCATAGCCATCGTCTCATTAATAAAGCTGCCGCAAACTGTATTATTTTTATCTGTATACGCCTTTTGCGTCTTTGCGGTTCCCGAAATCAGCGAACCGACTGTCGGATAAGGCTTGGAAAGCGCTTTTTTTGCCGAAGCTCTCATGACCTCAAGCCTTTCCTTAAGCGCCCCAAAAACCTCATTCTCGCTTCTCCCAAAACACTTCATTTCATTTTCAAGAACAATCTGCCATACCGGCTTTCGTTCTTTCCGCGCACACGCGCACAATTCTTCAAGATTATGGTACATACTTCCTCCACTAGTCAATTTTATTTAAAGCCTTTACATGCCATGCGGCATCAATTTTTTTAATCCGGCTGACAACATCCTCCGTAATGACACTATCTGTTTCAATGACACAAAAAGCCATATCACCCTTAGAACGCCGCGACAGCTTCATCACCGCAATATTAATATCCGCATCCGATAAAATCCCTGTAATCTGACTGATAACACCCTTTTCATCTCTGTGACTGATAATAAGCGCCGCCGAGTTGGCATCAAACTCTGTTTCAAAATCATTAATCCGGCAAATATTAATCTGGCCGCCGCCAACGGATGAACCCGTCACCTGCTGTACCTCGCCGTCATCACAATAAAATGTCATGCAAACTGAATTTTCATGAACACCTTCCAGCTCAATTTCCTCAAAACTGTAAGAAAGTCCACAGCCATCTGCCAAATCAAAGGCTTTTGAAAGCTGCTCGTCATCTTCCCTGATACCCATAGCTCCGGCCAAAAGCGCGATATCCGTACCGTGTCCCTTATAAGTTTTTGCAAACGAACCGTGAAGTCCGAAAACAACTTTGTGAAACGGTTTTCCGACAATCGCCGCCGCAGTCCTCGAAAGCCGCGCCGCGCCCGCCGTATGTGAGCTGGACGGTCCAATCATCACCGGACCGATCACATCTAAAATACTAATATCCATCTATCATTTCCTCCACTTTTACGTCTGCGCCGCACTTACTTTCCTTCCGCAGACTTTACTGCTTCTGCGAGTTTAAAACACGCTGCCTCCGGCACTGCCTCAAAGCAAAGCTGCTTTTTTGTCCGAGGATGGTAAAATCCCAAAAAACATGAAAAAAGTCCCATATCAAACCAGCCCTTTTTCCCTTGAAACTCAGGGTTATACTTTGTATCGCCGTAAATACCTGCGCCTGCTCCCGCAGTCTGCACCCGGATTTGATGATGTCTTCCTGTTAAAAGTTCAATCTGTACAAGACTGTACTGCATCCCATCAACATACCGCGTCCGAAGCACCTTATACAAAAGCTCTGCACGCTTTGCACCGGCGGTCTTTTCCGGCACAATCGACGATGTATTTGTCCGGCCATCCTTTAAAAGCCAGTTGACAAGATGCCCCTCCTTTTGCGGCAAAAGTCCCGTCAGCAAAGCCATATATTTCTTTTTCACTTTATTTTCCTGTATCTGACGGCTTAACTGCTTTGCCGCCTCCGGCGTCTTTGCATAGACCATCACACCGCCGACCGGCCTGTCAAGCCGGTGCACAACGCCGACATAAGGTTCTCCCTGCCGCCTTTGACCGCCTGCTGCCGCCAAATAATTTTTTAAATAACTGACCATATCCATCGTCATTGATTTATCGCCCTGCGACGGCATTCCCGAAGGCTTTACAACAACAATAATATCTTTATCTTCAAACAATATTTTTACGTTCATAGTTTAACCTGCTCTCAGCTTATTATGTTTCTTATTGTATCAAAAGGTAAGAATGAAGACCAGTCCCTGAATCAAAAATTTTTAAAATTGCCGTCATTTAAAATCATACGTTACTTTTTCATCTCTACTATTTTTTTATCGGTATTTTCTATATTCATTGTCGTATTGGTTAAATGAAATCCATGTCTTTGATAAAAAGAAATTGCTTTATTATTTTCCTGAAGTACCCATAAATGATTTGCCTTTAATTTTTTTATTGCAAATTCAATTAACGCTGAACCAATTCCATTACTTTGGAAGAATGGATCAACATATAGTTTGCAAATTTCAGTATCTTTTATTTCCATAAATGCACTTACTAAACCATCGTCAAAAACATAAATATTTTCTAAAACATCTTCAGATTTAAAATAATCATTGATTATTGAAACAACCTGCAGCTTATTAAATGAATATATTTTATCTTTAAACACCGGATAATAGTTTAAACGATTATTAAATACATATATTTCACCAATTCGTGACAAATCTTCACTTTTAGCTTTCCGAATACCCATATTTCATACGCCCCTTTAATGTTACAAATTAGAATATGTTGTCATTATATCATGGATAAATAACACCGTCATTTCTTTTCTGTTTTATCCCAAAAGTGTCCTTTGCGCATCTGCCCGGAGGACTT
>USSL01000228.1 GCA_900557175.1 uncultured Eubacteriales bacterium | reverse complement strand
AATTTGCGCGACTGCCAACAATAAGCGCACGGCTCGAATAGGAAACGTCAGCGTGTCACAAAAAATTCGTGACAGCCTCTTGACGCATAAACACAAACACATCGACAAACTTAAATTTAAAAGCCATCTCCATTTTGAAGACGGCTTTTTATATATTCTCTTATCTTTTTTCACCCATATAGAAAAGTGCCACTGTTCCCGGTCCTGAATGGGCGCCAATGGTCGGATTTACCATATTGATAACAAATTTTTCGATACCAAACTTTTCTTTAACTTTGTCCGCAACATATCGTGCATCGTCGATGCAGTCACCATGGCTTATAAAAATAACATCATTACTGTCTGCATAGCTTCCGACAGTTTTTGCCATATTGTCCACAAGTGCATTGAGTGCCTTTTTGCGTCCGCGGACATTATTCAGAGGAATTAATCTGCCCTCGTCATCCACATGAAGTACAGGTTTTACATTAATCAATGTTCCTACAATAGCTGTTGCCTTAGACACACGGCCGCCTCTGTGAAGATGAAATAAATCATCCACCGTAAACTGATGACATACATTACGCTTATGCGCCTCTGCCCATGCATATGTTTCTTCCAAGGTCTTTCCCGCTTTTTTCATCTCAGCAAGCTTATGTACTAAAAGCCCCTGTCCCAAAGATGCACTTACGGAATCTACAACCTTCACTGTCGCTTCCGGATTTTCCTCGCAAATCTCACGTGCAGCCATCGCAGCGCCATTATAGCTGCTGCTTAATGCCGATGAAAAGGCAATATGAAGCACATCATAGCCCTCGTCTGTCAATGCTTTAAAAAGTTTGCCCGCAACCTCCGGATTCACAGCCATTGTTGTCGGCATCTTGCCCTCACGCATCTTCGCATAAAATGCTTCCGGCGTCAGAGTTTCCTCACCGCCGTAAATTACATCATCAATACTGTAGTAGAGCGGAATCACCCGGATATCATTTTCCTTTGTATAAGACTCCGGTAAATCAGCATTACCGTCTGTCGTGATTACAAACTGTCTCATCTTTATAGAACCCTCCTGTAAATATAATCATCGCTTGAGAAAGCCGCGCAAAGTCATCTTTTCCGCACCGCGGCTTTACCCATATGCTGATTATACCACCTTAAGGGCTTTATGACAAGGTTATTAAAACTACTATCGCATCATACTTTAAACCGATAACCGACACCCCATATCGTTTCAATATATCTCGGCTTCGACGTATCAAATTCTATTTTCTCGCGAATCTTTTTAATATGTACCGTCACTGTTGCAATATCACCAATAGACTCCATATCCCATATATTGTTAAAAAGCTCCTCTTTTGAAAATACATGGTTCGGATTTTCAGCGAGAAAAGTCAATAAATCAAATTCCTTTGTCGTAAATGTCTTTTCTTCACCATTCACATAAACGCGCCGGGCCGTCTTATCAATCTTGATGCCCCGTATTTCAATCACTTCATTTTTGTGGACATTACTTCCGACAAGACGCTCATATCTTGCAAGATGCGCTTTCACCCGCGCCACAAGCTCACTTGGACTGAACGGCTTTGTAATATAATCATCCGCGCCAAGACCAAGTCCCCTGATTTTATCAATGTCCTCACGCTTTGCCGAGACCATCAGTATCGGAATATCCTTCTTTTCACGAATTGCCCGGCACACCTCAAAGCCATCCATATTCGGAAGCATCAAATCTAAAATAATAAGGTCAAAGTCATTGGAAAGCGCTGTTTTTAAGCCGCCGTCACCGGTTGTCTCCATCGCCACCTCAAAACCGCTCAACTCCAAATAGTCTTTTTCCAGCTCTGCAATACTTACTTCATCTTCAACAATTAATATCTTGCTGCTCA
Organism: uncultured Eubacteriales bacterium; assembly: GCA_900557175.1. Lineage (GTDB taxonomy): Bacteria > Bacillota > Clostridia > Lachnospirales > Lachnospiraceae > Scybalocola_A. The sequence goes on along the minus strand of USSL01000228.1, from coordinate 1,638 downwards.
TAACTTACATTCTCCTCATATTTTCTAATTACAAAACATATACTTGTACCGATGCCGACCTTACTTGTTGCCCAAATCCGGCCGCCATGCTCCTCAATAATCTTCTTCGCAATAGAAAGTCCAAGTCCGCTGCCACCCTTTGATGAATTTCTTGATGTATCCGTCCTGTAACAGCGTTCAAAAATATGCGGAAGCTCCTCTGGAGCAATCCCCTGACCATTATCCTCAATTTCAATCTGAACAAATTCCGGTTCATCATGAAGCCGTATGTTAATAATGCCCTTCGGCTTATCAATATACTTCGCCGAGTTCATTACAATATTCATAATGACGCGCTTAAGCTGTTCCGGATCGGCAATAATCACGCATTTTTTATCGACATAGTTAAAAAATCCAAGTCCGATATCCTTTGATTCCAAATCCATGCTTAATTCTTCGGCACAATCCTCGAAATAGTCATTAAGATTCACCTTTCTAAATGAATATGTCATCGAATTACTGTCCAGCTTTGAGTAGAGAAATAATTCTTCAATCAGATATTGCATATCCGTCGCTTTTGCATAAACCGTCCGCAAATACTTTTCCTGCTTTTGGGGCGTATCCGCAACACCGTCCATAATCCCCTCAATATAACCCCTGATTGCAGTAATCGGCGTCTTTAAATCGTGGGAAATATTACTTATAAGCTCCTTATTATCTTTCTCATACTGCATACTGATTTCAATCTGTTCCTTAAGCTTGACACGCATTTCCTCAAATGCCGTACAAAGCTCGCCGATCTCGTCATTCTTCTGCGCCTGAACGCTAAAATTTAAGTTGCCCTCTTTAATATTTTCCGCTGCCTTTTTAAGTTTTCCGACGGGGCTGATAATATACCTGTACATCCAAAAAACAAGCATCGCTCCCGCAATAATAAAAATAATGCTGATAACCATAATCATCTGAAGCATCGTATTCTTAATTTTAGGAACCATCTCATCAATTTTTGTAATAATAAACAGCCGTCCGCTCTCTCCGTCAGTAAAATCAAACTGCCGCTGCTGTATATGAAACGGCACAGTCTCAAGGGCAATATAATTGCTTTTTTTACTGTCTACTTCCAAATATGCCTTGTCAAGCATCTTCTCAGATTCTTTATCTACACCTGAGAACAACACTGCCTCACCTTTTTTCAGCACTAAAAAAGAACTGCACTTTTTCAGTCCTTCATTAAGCTCTCTGAGATAATCCGCATCTAACAGTTTATCCGGCTCTGAACCAATAACTTCATCAACTTCATTTGTAATTTCAGCAGCTGTATGCTTTAAAAGCACAAACGGATTATAATAAGCTTCAAGTCCTGTTGACTGTTCAATGCCATACTGACCTTCAATAGAGTTCATGCCAATCGTACTAATCACAGCTACGGCAAACCCCATCAAAATAATTGGTATAATACATAAAACAACATAAAATATCTTGATTTTTGTTAATATTTTCAAATTAATCACCTGCTAATAATTATATCACACAAAAAGGACAAGTGGCAGTAAACAATTCAGCTATTTTATAAACTTTTCATAAACAAAAAACGCTATAGTGCAAATGGAGGTTTGTCGACTTAACATATTGGAAATTTTATTGCCATTATCTCACGCG
>USSL01000227.1 GCA_900557175.1 uncultured Eubacteriales bacterium | reverse complement strand
GACATTATTGACAGACCTTTATGAGCTGACAATGATGCAGGGATATTTTAAAGATAATACAAATGAAAGAGTCGTTTTCGATGTATTCTACAGAAAGAATCCGAGCGGCAGCGCTTATGCGGTGGCGGCAGGACTTGAACAGGTCATTGAGTATATTAAGGGGTTGGATTTTGAGGACGAGGATATTGCCTATCTTGAATCTACAGGGCTTTTTGAACATGATTTTTTAGATTACCTTAAAGCTTTTAAGTTTACAGGTGATATTTATGCAATTCCTGAAGGAACAGTGATATTTCCGAAGGAGCCGGTTTTAAAGGTTGTGGCGCCGATTATGGAAGCCCAGCTTGTGGAAACGGCAATCTTAAATATTATCAATCATCAGAGCCTGATTGCGACAAAGGCTTCAAGAGTTGTCTATGCCGCCGGCGGCGGTGTCATGGAATTTGGCCTTCGCCGGGCTCAGGGACCGGATGCCGGTGTGTATGGTGCAAGAGCGGCAGTCATTGGCGGCTGTGTCGGCACATCCAACGTCCTTGCGGGCAAGATGTTTGATATTCCTGTGAAGGGCACGCATGCGCACAGCTGGATTATGAGCTTTGAGACAGAACTTGAAGCATTCAGGACATATGCAAAGCTTTATCCGGACAATTGCCTGCTTCTTGTCGATACGTATGATACATTAAAATCCGGTGTGCCTCATGCCATTCAGGTATTTGACGAGATGAAAGCGTCAGGTATTTGTCCGGCTGTCTACGGTATCCGTTTAGACAGCGGTGATTTGGCTTATCTGACAAAGAAAGCACGGAAAATGCTCGATGCGGCAGGACATAAAGATGCGATTATTTCGGCTTCCAGCGATTTGGATGAATATGTTATTGAAAGTCTGCGTGCCCAGGGAGCAAAGATTACATCGTGGGGTGTCGGCACAAATATGATTACATCGGCGGACTGTCCGGCTTTTGGCGGTGTGTATAAGCTGGCGGCAATCGAGGATGAGGATGGTCATTTCATTCCTAAAATCAAGGTTTCCGAAAACGTAGAAAAAGTGACAAATCCGGGCAATAAGACCGTATTCAGACTGTATGATAAGGAAAATGGAAAAATTAAGGCAGATCTTATTGCGCTGGCTGATGAAAAGTATAGTGCGGATGAAGCGCTGATGATTTTTGATCCGATCGCGACATGGAAAAAGACAACGCTTGAGACCGGCAGCTATACGGTGAGAGAACTTTTAGTGCCTGTGTTTACAGCGGGTGAGTGCGTTTATGAATCACCGTCAGTTATGGAAATCAGGGATTACTGTTTTAAAGAACTTGACACACTTTGGGATGAGTCGAGACGTTTTGTCAATCCACAGGAGGTTTTTGTGGATTTGTCGGAGCCTTTGTGGAAATTGAAGCACGATTTGCTGGATGGTGTGCATAACTTTAAAGGCTGAAAAGCGAAGCGTGATTTTGTGTACGAAAGAGGAGGGAAAATTTTGAAATTAAGAAAAACTGTACCAATGCTTTTAGTGGCTGCAGCATTGGCACTTTCAGGCTGCAATAAAGAAGCTACTTTTTCTGAAAAAGTCGATCAGGGAAATTTAACTGTTTATGTCAATGATTATTTCAATGAGCGTGAGAAAAATCAGACGGTTGACGTGACAACGGCAGATATCGTCGCTGTTGGTGATAATCTTATTCATTCCGGTCTTTATAAGTCCGGTATGAATGACAGCGGCGTATGGAATTATGACCATTTGTATCAGTATGTGAAAGAAGATATTGAGACGGCAGATTTAGCCTGTGTCAATCAGGAAACAATTTATATTAATGACAGAAATCAGCTCAGCGGCTATCCGATGTTCGGCACGCCGCCGGAAATTGGTGACGCCCTTGTTAATGCAGGCTTTGATGTTGTCACCCATGCGACAAATCATGTGATGGACAGAGGCGAACAGGGCATTTCGGATACACTGAATTTTTGGAAGGAAAAGCATCCTGAGATGACGGTGCTCGGTATTCATGAAAGTCAGGAGGAAGCTGATAAAATTCAGACAGTTGACGTCAATGGCATACGCATCGCAATGCTCAACTATACATATGGCACAAACGGTATTCCGGTACCGGAGGACAAACCGTATCTCGTAGATCTTTTTGATCCGGAGGAAGCCGCAAAAGACATAAAACGTGCGAAAGAAATCAGCGATGTTGTCATGGTTTTCGGCCATGTCGGCACAGAGTATGTTTATGAGCCGAGTGAAGAATCAAAGGAGTGGGTTGACTTCTTTTTAGAGCAGGGCGTGGATATTGCGGTGGATTCTCACCCGCACGTAACAGAGCCTTATAAAATGCTCACGCGGGAGGACGGCCATCAGATGCTCGTCTACTATTCCATGGGCAATTTTATTTCAACACAGGATGCGGTGCCGCGCCTGATCGGCGGAATGGCCAAGTTTACGATTGAAAAGAAGACAACGGGCAATGAGTCGGAAATCACAGTTAAAGATTACACAATGGAGCCGGTTGTTGCTCACTGGAATCATAATACAGGTGACTATGCGACCTATAAGCTTTCGGATTATACGGACGAGCTTGCGCGCAAGCACGGTCTGTACGGCATTACCTATGATGAGCTTTCAGTTGCCAATCTGAACAATATTTTTAATAATATTATGTCGACAGAGGTGACGCCGGCTGCAGGAAAACTGACCGTGAGCAGTGCTGCTGCAGCAGGCGCAGGGCAAAGCGACCCGGCAGACGGCAGCGGGGAGACATCAGAGAGCGGAACTTGATGAAGCTGTAAAAGAAGCAAAAATGAACAGCGCATGGAGGGAAGAATATATGAGACTGGAAGTCAGAGATTGGGAGAAACGTCAGGAGGGACGTCAAGAGGGCATTGAAATCGGACGCCGTCAGATTATTGCAAAGATGTTATCTCAGGGAATAGCTGAAGAACAGATTATTAAGCTGTGCGGCGTGACAAGTGAGGAAATTGAAGCGGTGAGACTGTACGGTACAGAAACATCAGAAGCATAAATATAGCTTTGTGGCTTCAGAAAGAGACAATAAAATAATAAAATGAGAAATAAAAATTTTGCAGAAAAGGCTACTGTGCTGATTTTTCAGTGACAGTAGCCTTTTTCGTGACATAAGAACAGGTTTGTAAGTCTATGACACAAATTAATACGTTTTTTCTTACCCAACCCGATAGACAATACTCTGGAGCAGTGCGTCTGCGGTTTCCTGACCTTTAAGCTTTTCGATGAGTACAGCAGCAAATTCGATGGCTGTGCCCATGCCGCGGCTTGTGATGACTTTGCCGTCGGTAACAACAGGAACCGGCAGGTGCTCGGCGCCTGTGAGCTGAGCTTCAAGATCAGCGGCCGGATAACAGGTTGCTTTTTTGCCTTGTAAAATGCCGAGGCCGCCAAGGACAATCGGCGCAGCGCAGATGGCAGCAACGTATTTGTTGGATTTAAAGGCAGACATGAGAAGTACACCGAGCGGTTTGTGGGC
>USSL01000226.1 GCA_900557175.1 uncultured Eubacteriales bacterium | reverse complement strand
TGTTCAGAATAAGCAAGCGCTTCAATCTGTGGCCACTGCATATATGGATATAATTTTTCGTACATAGGTAACCTCCTGTATATTGACATATGTTTTCATTAATTATACCATTAGACCGTTATTTATTCAATGATGTGCGGGGCAATTTTATCCGCAAAAAGCGCGTGAATCAAAAGTCCGGAAAGCAGTTTAGGCTCGAACCATGTCGATTTTGGAGGCATAAGCGCACCTTTTGCGGCGACAGAAAAAAGTTCGTCCATCGTGACAGCCTTTGTCATAAAACCTGCGGCCATATCATTTTGGCAGCGGAATACAAGCTTTTTTGCACAATCAACACCGCCGATAAAATCAATGCGTGTATCATTTCTTATATCAGTAATATCAAGCTGTTTTTCAATAATTTTTTCCTGAACCATGGCAATATCAAGCTTTTTTACGGGATCCTCACCGGTGTATGGGTTTTTCTCGGTCAAGAGAAACCATCCGTTCAAATAAAGCGCTGTCTGATGTGTCTGGATTTTTGGTAAGGCATCACATTTTTTTAGGATAAAATCTCCGGATAAAGCATTTAAAAATTGCTCCGGCGTCATGCCGTTAAGGTCTTTAACAGTTCGTGCATACGGATAAATTTCCAGCTGGTTATCCGGGAAAAATACACTTAAAACCCCTGGCTCTATATGATTGTCGGCCTGTGTCAGATCCTCGCTCACGCGCACAGCAGCTGCCGCCCTGTGGTGACCGTCAGCAATAAAAGCTTCAGGGACTTTTTTTAAACAATCACAGAGTGACTGAATATACTCAGGTTTGTCAATTACCCACACCTGCTGGCGGACATTATTTTGAACAAAATCATATACCGGCTGTTCTTCTGTCAGCTTTTTTATAAGCGCATCGATGCTATCCTGATGGCGATAAGCTAAAAAAACAGGTCCGGTCTGTGCCATACACGTTTTGATATGTCTGTATCTGTCATCCTCTTTTGCTTTTCTTGTCAGTTCATGTCTTTTAATAACATTATTTTTATAGTCGGAAACTGAAGCGCAGCCGACAATGCCTGTCTGTGTACGGCCATGATAAGTCAGGGCGTAAATATAAAGACACGGAACGGTATCCTGTATAAAAATACCGTCTTTTTTGTACGACCAGAGAAGGCGGGCGCCGCTTTTATAAACTTTGTCATCATACATATTGATTCCCGGTTCAAACTGTGTTTCCGGCCTGTCAATATTAATAAATGACAGTGGATTTTTTAAAGCTTCTTTTCGGGCTTCCTCAGGTGTAAATACATCATACGGAAGTGCCGCCACGCGGGAAGCATAGGTGCTGTCCGGGCGCAGAGCCATAAAAGGTGTTATAGTTGGCATAAAATTCCCCCTGTCTGACAAAACGGAAGTTTAAAGGCTGCCCCCTAAACTTCCGTGATATTGTAGGGCAAAGCCCTGTTTATTTAATGACACTTACTCTGACGCAGCCTTTGATGGCTTCAATATCGGACACAAGCTTTGCAGTTGCAGGCGACTCAACATCAACCATCGTATAGGCCCATTCGCCGCGGCTTTTGTTGATCATATCCGAAATATTAATATTGTCTGCGGCAAAGGCCGATGTAAACTGTGCAATCATATTCGGTACATTTTTGTGGAAAATAATAACACGTCCCGCGCTTTTGCATATGCCCATATTGCAGTCAGGATAATTGACCGAGTGGGTAATATTGCCGTTTTCAAGAAAATCCCTAAGTTCTCTTGCGGCCATAACGGCACAGTTATCCTCAGATTCTGCCGTGGATGCGCCCAGATGCGGAATGACAATGGCATTTTCCATTGAAGCCGAAAGCGGCGTCGGAAAATCTGATACATATTTTCTGATTTTGCCGCATTTTAATGCCTCGGCAACAGCTGCTTCATCTGCAAGCAAATCTCTTGCAAAGTTCAAAAGCACAACGCCGTCTTTCATTTTAGAAATCGCTTCGGCATTAATCATCTTCTTTGTGGCATCTATGAGAGGCACATGGATCGTAATAAAATCGGATGCCGCATAAATATCATCGACATTATCGACATGATGGATGCGGCTCGATAATTTCCATGCCGCTTCTACAGAAATATACGGATCATAGCCGTAAACTTCCATGCCGAGACGGTCACAAATATTGGCAACTAAAACACCGATAGCGCCGAGACCGATGACACCAATCTTTTTACCGGAAATTTCGCAGCCCGCAAATGCTTTCTTCTGTTTTTCAGTCAGTTTTGCGATATCTGCATTGTCCTTTTCACTTTTTACCCACTCAATACCGCCGACATAATCTCTTGAAGCGAGTAAAAGTCCGGCAATAACAGCCTCCTTGACGCCGTTGGCATTGGCACCCGGTGTATTAAAAACAACAATACCATTTTCGGAGCAACGCTCAATAGGAATATTATTGACGCCGGCGCCGGCTCTTGCAACAGCTTTTAAAGTTTTCGGAAATTCCATATCATGCATGGCGGCACTTCTGACAAGAACAGCGTCCGCTGTATTCATATCCTCGCTGACTTCACACTGACAGCCAAGCTGATTTAAACCGACGGCCGCGATAGGATTGAGACATTTTACTTTAAACATCGATCACGCCTCCCTTTTATTCTGGGCTTCAAACTTCTTCATAAACTCTACAAGTGCCTTAACGCCGTCAGCAGGCATTGCATTGTAAATGCTTGCGCGCATACCGCCGACGGTGCGGTGGCCTTTTAAGTTTTCAAAGCCGGCTTCTTTTGCTTCTTTAATAAATTTGGCCTCAAGTGCTTCGTCACCGATAATAAACGGCACATTCATTAAAGAACGGCTTCCTTTCTCGACGGTACCCTTAAACATTGTGTTATTGTCAAGGTAATCATAAAGAATCTGAGCCTTATCGCGGTTAATCTTCGCTCTTGCTTCAAGGCCTCCGGTCTTTAAGAGCCATTTAAAGACTTTGCCGCAAATATAGATGCCGTAAGCCGGCGGCGTATTGTACATGGAGCCATTGTCGGCATGAATTTTATATTTAAGCATTGTCGGTGTGTAAGGCAGCACATCATCTCTGATTAAATCCTCGCGGATAATACAGATCGTGACGCCGGCAGGACCGACATTTTTTTGTGCGCCTGCAAAAATCATCGCATATTTTGAAACATCAATCGGTTCGGACAAAAAACAGGAAGACATATCGGCAATTAAATCTTTTCCCTTTGTATCCGGCAGTGTCTGAAATTTCGTACCGTAAATCGTATTATTTTCACAAATATAAACATAATCCATATCGTCTGTCACAGCTAAATCAGAGCAATCCGGTATGTAAGAAAATGTTTTATCCGCGGATGAGGCAAGTTCTGTCACTTCACCGAAAATCTTTGCCTCTGCACACGCCTTTTTTGCCCACTGGCCGGTGATAATATATCCGGCCTTCCGGTTTTTCATGAAATTCATCGGAACCATGGCAAACTGGGTGGAGGCGCCGCCCTGGAGGAAGAGGATCTGGTATCCCTCCGGCACGT
>USSL01000225.1 GCA_900557175.1 uncultured Eubacteriales bacterium | reverse complement strand
GGCGCGTCAGGAGATGAGTATGGAATTTGTCGAGAAGGAAAAGGAATATGAAGACCTTGTCGATTATATTGAAAGTGAGCTTAGGGAAAAGCATATTCAAAGACTGACAGAGCACCGGTGTCAGCCGGCAAGCGGCGTTGTCTTTTTGGATGTTTTGAGCAATCTTGAGAGAATTTCAGACCACGCTGATAATATAGCAGGTTATGTTAAACATGAATTAAAAAAATAAAACATTTTTCAAATGCGCCGACTTGTGGTAAGATAGTCACAGTTGGCGCGTTTTTATTGCCGTAAGGCGTTAGTCCGGGCATATAAACGTATTGCGAAGGAAGCGGAGCACTTTTCATACAAACACAGGAGGCTGTTTATGAAACAAATGATTTATTATGTAGAAGATGATAAAAATATAAGGGAGCTGGTGATTTATGCGCTGAGAACATCAGGCTTTGAGGCGGTCGGCTTTGAAGATGCCGCACATTTTTATAAAGAAGTCAAAAAGATTACGCCGGCACTGATTCTTCTTGATATTATGCTGCCGGATGAGGACGGAGTTACGGTGCTCAAAAAATTAAAAAAGACAGAGCGCTTAAGTCATATTCCGGTCATTATGCTGACGGCAAAATCTGCCGAGTATGATAAGGTGATCGGTCTTGATATGGGGGCGGATGATTATGTGACAAAGCCTTTTGGCGTGATGGAGCTTGTGTCAAGAGTACGGGCGGTGCTTCGCCGCAGCGGTAAAAAAACAGAGGTTCATCAAAGTATGGATATGGATGATATTCATCTTGACAGGGAACGCCATGTTGTGACAGTCGGCGATACGCCGGTGGAGCTGACATATAAGGAATTTGAACTTTTAGATTATCTTATGAGAAACAGCGGTATTGTTTTAAGCCGTGAACGGCTTTTGGAGGCTGTCTGGAATACAGATTTTGAGGGTGAGAGCCGGACAGTTGATGTTCATATTGGATCGCTTCGTCAAAAACTCGGCGATAGCGGTAAAAAAATTCAGACCGTCCGTGGTGTCGGTTATAAAATGGAGATGATTTAATTGCGTAAAAAAATATATATGGAAATGATGCTGCTTTCATGCACGCTGCTTGTTATTTATGCCATTTTGGCTTCGGGAACGGCTTTTGTGCTTTACAGACATAGTGCGCCCGCGGTCAGCTATATTGTTATGCTTGTTTTGTGGCTTTTTGTATGTGCCGGTGCAGCGATGGTTTCAGCCGGAAAAATGACGAAAAAGATTGTGCGGCCGATTCAAAAAATTGATCTCAGTCATCCTGAAAAAGGATGCGTTTATGAGGAAATCCAGCCGATGATGACACGGATTGTCCGTCAGAAAAAGCTGCGTCAGAAAAATGAAAAATTGCGGCAGGAATTTTCTTCAAATGTGTCGCATGAGTTGAAGACGCCACTGACATCTATTTCCGGTTATGCGGAGCTTTTAAAAAACGGCCTTGTGCCGCCGCAGGATATTCCTGAGTTTTCAGAGAAGATTTATAAAGAGGCCAATCATATGATTTGCCTGATTAATGATATTATTAAGCTGTCAAAGCTTGACGAGCGCCGCATTGATATTGAAAAGGAGCAGGTGGATTTATTTGAAACAGCCAGATCTGTCACCGACCGTCTGGATGCTCTTGCAAAGAAAAATAAAGTGACAGTAACTGTGAAAGGCAGCCATGTCCATGTGAAGGCAATCAGCCAGATGATGGAGGAACTCATTTATAATTTGTGTGAAAATGCTATTAAGTATAATAAGCCCGGCGGTTTTGTGACTGTGACTATCGGCCGGGTTGATGGCCGGGGACGTATTGAGGTGGCAGACACCGGCATTGGTATTCCGGAAAAGTATTATGAGCGGGTATTTGAGCGGTTTTTCAGAGCTGATAAAAGTCATTCAAAGCAGATTGGCGGCACGGGGCTTGGTCTTGCAATTGTCAAACATATCGTTGAATATCATGACGGCGATATAAGTGTGGCAAGTACGGAGGGCGAGGGCACCGTATTTACAGCAGTGATTTAGGAGGCACTATGGGAAAGTCATTATATATTGCAGAAAAACCGAGTGTGGCAAGAGAGTTTGCACGGGTGCTCAAAATTACGGGGCGCAGTGCAGACGGCTATCTTGAATCGGCAGACGGGGTTGTGACATGGTGCGTCGGTCATCTTGTGACGATGAGTTATCCGGAAAGCTATGATTCGGCGCTGAAAAAGTGGCGTCTTGATACATTGCCGTTTATGCCGGAGACGTTTAAATACGAAGTTATTCCCGATGTGAAAAAGCAGTTTAAAATTGTTGCAGGCCTTCTTAATAGAAAAGATATTGATACGATTTACATATGCACCGACTCCGGGCGTGAGGGTGAGTATATTTACCGCCTTGTGGATGAGATGGCCGGTGTTAAGGATAAGGTAAGAAAGCGCGTGTGGATTGATTCCCAGACTGAGGAGGAGATTTTAAGGGGCGTGCGCGAGGCAAAAGACTGGTCGGCATATGATAATCTTTCGGCGTCGGCTTATTTGAGAGCAAAAGAAGATTACCTGATGGGCATTAATTTTTCACGTCTTCTTACGCTGAAATACGGGCAGACAATATCAAATTTTATGCATACGAAATATACGGTGCTTTCGGTCGGCCGTGTGATGACGTGTGTTCTCGGCATGGTTGTGCGCCGGGAAAGAGAAATACGCTGTTTTGTAAAAACACCATATTACAGAGTAATTGCAAAGCTTGATTATAAAGGCTTTGAGTTTGAAGGCGAGTGGCGCGCGGCAGAGGGCTCGGATTATTTGAACAGTCCTCTTTTGTATAAGGAAAATGGTTTTAAGCGGCGCGAGGATGCCGAGAGTCTGATTCAGATACTTACAGGGCAGCCGCCGGTTTTTGCGGATGTTGAGAAGACAGAAAAGAAAAAAGAAAAGAAAAATCCGCCGCTTTTATATAATCTTGCCGAGCTTCAGAATGAGTGTGCAAAGCTGTTTAAGATGAGTCCTGATGAAACGCTGAAGGCGGTTCAGGAGCTGTATGAGAAGAAGCTTGTCACTTATCCGAGAACGGATGCGCGAGTGCTTTCGACGGCAGTTGCAAAAGAAATTTATAAAAATCTGTCGGGACTTCGCAATTATCCGCACGGCGGTGAGTATGCGGCGCTTATTATAGAAAAAGGCGGTTATAAAAATCTTGCTTTATCCCGTTATGTCAATGATAAGCAGATTACAGACCACTATGCGATTATTCCGACAGGGCAGGGGCTTTCGGCGCTAAACAGCCTGAATCCGCGGCTTTCACACGTTTATGAAGTGATTGTCCGACGGTTTTTATGTATTTTTTATCCGGCAGCCGAATATCAGAAAATAAGCATTGTGTCAAGAACAGGCAGGGAATCGTTCTTTACGAACTATAAGGGGCTTCTTAAAGAAGGTTATCTCAAAATATTGAAGTATTCTTTTTCAAAGCAGAAGGCGGCGGAAGAAGAAAATCAGAGTGATAGCTCTCAGACGCCGCCGGATTTT
>USSL01000224.1 GCA_900557175.1 uncultured Eubacteriales bacterium | reverse complement strand
CCTGCGACCTCCTGATCCCAAATCAGGCGCTCTAGCCAAGCTGAGCCACACCCCGTCAGAAGTCTTTCGTTTAGCGCGTTTCCCTCAACGCAAGACATATTATATTATAGACTTCCAAGAATGTCAACACCTTTTTTGAATTTTTTTAATTTTTTTAAAATTTCCTACAATACCCACTTTTCATAGGCTTAATAGTAGTTGACAACTGCCTTGATTTCGTCCTTGTCATCAATCTCCATAATCACATAGGACGGCCTGCGGTTCTCCTGTCTAGGAAAAGAAAGGCTCCCCGGATTGATACATAAAAATCCGTCGTGCTTCTCGATCAGCGGTCTGTGGGTATGACCGAAAATTGCAATATCGCAGCCTCTGGATTTTGCTTCCTCCTCGATTTTGGATGTGCCAAAATTCACGTAGTAGAAATGGCCATGACACAAAAAGGCCTTGTGCCGTTCGCCGAGATAAATGACCTTCTCTCTCGGAAGCGATGAGAAAAAGTCATTATTTCCGCCAACCATTTCCACCGGGCAAGGGGCAACCGCCTCAATAAAATCCTCGCTGCCCTCGATATCTCCCAAATGAATCAATAAATCAATGGGCGGCACATATTCCAGTACGCGCTCAAGATTTAAGTCCTTTCCATGTGTATCACTGACAATCAGTATTTTCATATGCTATCCCTCTGTATTCTTATCATTGCATAAGCTTCGGCGCAATTGCCTCTGTCAGTGCACGCAGCGCCTTGCCTCTGTGACTGATCTCATTCTTTTTTTCCGGTACAAGCTGGGCACTTGTGCAGCCGTATTCCGGCAAATAAAATATCGGATCATAGCCAAAACCATTTTCTCCGGCAATTTCATAGCCAATGATACCCTCAACTGTTCCAAGACGGGTAATTTCCTCACCATCCGGAAAAACGGCAGCCATCGCACATACAAAACGTGCGGTCCGCGCTTCATCCGGCACATCTTTTAACTTGTCAAGAATATAGTTATTTTTAATATCATAGGACGTATTTTCACCTAAAAATCTTGCCGAATAAATGCCCGGCGCCTTATCAAGATAGTCAATTTCAAGTCCTGAATCGTCCGCCAGCACAATATCACCGGTCATCTTCATGATTGTCCGCGCCTTAATTAAGGCATTTTCCTCAAATGTCTTTCCGTCCTCTACGATATCGGCATCAATTCCGGCTTCTTTCATTGAAACAACTTCCACCGGAAAGTCTTTTAAAATCATACGGATTTCTTTCATCTTTCCCTCATTGCCGGTAGCAAAAATGACTCGTTTCATCTTCATTCCTCACTTAATCTATTTTATTTATAAAAGCTTTAAGGCAGATATTGCACGAATAATTATCTTCCGCACGCTGCCAGTATTTCCCGTTATAACTTATATATCCCTCGCCGTCACTTATATCCGCGTCAAATTCATTGTTTTCACCGCTGTACTCAATGGCGACCGGATGGACGGCGTCCTTTGTAATAATTTTGACAATCACTGCAAAATCACCCGATACAGTAATGTTTCCGCTTAAAGGTACTGTATAATAGCCGGCCTCATCAATGACACCGCTTTTTAAAAACCGCATATTACTTAAATTGTCAACCGAAACATTTTCATTGACAACATAAACCTCATAGGTTGTATCTGCGCCGGTCGCATAAAAGGAAACCGCCTTAAGCGCCTCTGTATCTTCGGCATGGTATTTATTACCAAAATAGGCAAAAGGCTCATTATAACCGATGGCACCGATCCATCCCAGATTGTCTGTCTGATAAATCGCATCATAATTATCGGACGGCTCAATTTTCGTATATACCATGTTGTTCATGCCGATATTCGTATCCTCATAGGATATGTAAAAACAACCGTCATCGCCAAACGACTGTCCCCAGCTGTTCTGACAGATAAAGGCGCCGTCATTTTTTGGCGGTGTATGAAAGTTTTCCTTCGGATAATTGTCATCCCAGCCGATAATAATGACGTCATGATTTGCCTTTGCGCTGCCACTGTAAAAATAACCGGCTGTACCCGCATTATAAAATTCCGAATCAGCATTGGCGACCTCAATATCCGAATAAAAAGAGCTCTGAACGGCGCCATAATCCTGAATCATCATTTTTATTTTTTCATAATCTTTTGAGCCGATATTGACAGCCTCCTGAAGATGACAGACAGCCTCAAGCTTTTCATCGGTCACATTGTCGCCGTAAGGATCGTCAGCCTCATTGACAGGACCCTTCCACGAAGCCATGTAGGCAAGCGCAATATTATAATCCCCGCCGTCATTCTGCGATATATTAAAGCCATTGCACAAAGACATATGATCCGCTGCAAAGGTATGCGCCTGTCCGGGAAGCATCGTCGATTCAACAGCAGACAAAGCCGCAAAGGCCCAGCATGTCCCCAGATTTCCCTGACTGCGCGCCGGCATCACCCTTCCTTCATTTCTCAAATCAAAATGTGTCGGCAGCGTTCTTGCCTCTGCTGCTGGTAATGTAATCGCAATCGTATGACTGTCCTCATTCCATAAAAATGATGCGCCCAAAAGCTCACTGACGGCCTCGATGGACAGGCACACACTGTCATTGTCAAACAAAACCGCATTGTCATAAAGCTTATCGCCGCCGGAGGTTGTCACAATCGGACTGCCGTCACTAAAACAGTACGTCTGTCCGTCCGCTTTAACAAGCGCCGTATGACTGTCTGTCCGTTCAATTTCGCAGCCGAATATCCTTGAAAGTGTGCCGGCGTCGGCCATCCATACAAGCTTGTCCGTCATAAATACTTTCGGCGCCGGTTCTTCGTCAAATTTTCTGTCATTAACGTAAATATTGACAGCTTCGCTGTTGACGGCATCTGATTTTTTTACACCATAAACAGCCGAAATAACCTCAGCTGCCTTTTCCGACACATTTCTTGTCACGCCGCTGAAATAAAGCACGCCAAAGGCGCCGATGATAACTGCAAAAGCAGCTGCTTTTTTTAAAATTTTAGTTGGATGAATTCCTTTTACATTGGCTTCGGTTAATAAATATTGTTTTTCTTGAAGTGTAATTGTTGTGTCATGCAAAAGTTCGGAAATAGGTATAAGAACTGAATAATAGCCTAGTGCTTGTAATTGAACAGAATCTTTAGAATTAAAATTTTCTATATTGATTATGCACTCACCGTCCTCATTGGTTGTCTCAAGTAAGTATTTTGTACTATTTTGTAATAAATATACTCCAGGAAGCCTTTGCTTTTGAGAATCTATTACTCTTATGTTTATGGATATTGGACTTGTATTCGACCCAAAACAAATGAGATTATTTCCCAATGTACACAGAAGAATTGTGAATAAAAAAATTGATTTCATAAATCATTTAAATTGAAACGGTAAATAATCATTTGCTCGTTATCATAATCCAATGGACCTGAAGCATAAAACCAAGGAGATATGTATCCTAGGAATGTGAAATTTTTAGGAGTTTGATAATCTGCAATTAAACAGTTTTGTTGGTAAACCTGTAATCCATCAT
>USSL01000223.1 GCA_900557175.1 uncultured Eubacteriales bacterium | reverse complement strand
GTGAAAATAAAAAGTACGCAGTTATTAAAGTATGGTGTGATTTACGGTGCCAATGCTGCAGGTAAAACAAATTTGGTGGAATTTTTCAAGTTTTTCAAAGAATGTATTGGTAAGGGAATTCCGATGGAAGCTGTAGGCATGTTTTGTAAAAACAGGGAAGATAACAAGGAAAGAGAGAGCAGCTTTGAAATACAGGTTACAATTGGTGATAAATTTTACGCATATGGTTTTTCTGCAATTTTAAGTAAAAGAAAAATTACATCGGAATGGTTATATGAATTATATCAAAATGGAAGCGCGCGTTGCCTTTTTGAAAGAAATGGAAATAAACGTCCTGTATTAGACAGTGCGATTACTTTGACGAATACGGAGAAAAATAAGTTTGAGATTTACGCTGATGATTTTGAGGGGAATGAAACCGCTTTGTTTTTGGCAGAAATGAATCGTGGTAAAAAATATGCGGTACATTCAAAACTGTTATTTTTTAGAGATGTTTATGATTGGATAAAAAATCATATTGTGGTAATCACACCGAATACGCCCCTGATTGATTTAGAGTATTATTATGATGTCAATTCTTTAAAACAGATTAATAGGTTAATTGAGACTTTTGATACGGGGATCAGTAAGGTGAAAATTCAGGAGATATCTTTAGATGAATTGTCAAACGCAATGCCGAAACCTGTTTTTGACAGGGTTATGCGCCATGTGAAAAATAGAATTGAGGCACAGGAAAATACAACATTTCGTATGACGATGAGATCAAATGAGAGTTTCTTCAATATTGAAGTACGAGGCCACGAAGAACCGAAAGTGACAACAATCCGGTTGAACCATGTGAAATCATTCTATGATTTTGGGTTTGAGGAAGAATCTGACGGTACAAGAAGATTGTTTGATTTAATGGATATGCTTTTAAATAAGCGGGAAGATATGTTGTATGTTGTAGATGAACTGGAAAGAAGTTTGCATCCAAAATTGACAGAGAGATTTTTGCAGCTGTTTATGCAGCTTCATAGCGAGGAGAGAATGCAGTTGCTTTTCACGACGCATGAATCGTCGATTATGGATCAAAGCATTTTTCGGAGAGATGAGATATGGTTTATAGAGCGCAATATCCAAAATGCAAGTGAGATGTATTCACTGGATCGTTTTAAGGAAAGATATGATAAAGTATTGAGCAAGGCATATTTGGACGGAAGATATGGCGCGATTCCGGTATTTAGTACATTTGAGTTCAGAGGGGAGGAATAGGTATGGCTCCTGTCAGAAGTTATACAAATTGGAACAGTAGAAGTACAGATTGTGAAAAACAGATAGAGCCGTATCACCCAATGCAAGACTGTTCAAACTTCAAGCGAAAAACTACTGCAAAAATTTAGTTTTTGGAGTATAATAAAAGTCAAAGGAATAAAAGTGGTTTACGGATGGGGGCTGGTTTGATGAAAACGCCTAAGAAGCCTAAGAAAGCGCCGCTTGTTAAAAGCTTTAAATATGCTTTTGAGGGGGTTGCGGCGGGAATTAAAAAAGAGCGGAATATGAAAATTCATTGTGCGGCGGCGATGCTTGTGACGGCGGCGGGATTTATTTTTAAAATATCGGCTGTGGAGTGGTGCATCTGCCTTGTACTTTTCGGACTTATTTTCGCCCTTGAACTTGTCAATACGGCTATAGAGGCTGTTGTTGATCTTGTGACCGCAGAGCGGCGGCCGCTGGCAAAGCTTGCAAAGGATACGGCGGCGGGTGCGGTGCTTATTGCAGCCATTATGGCGGCTGTGGCCGGATGTATTATTTTTGTGCCAAAGCTTATACTATTTATATCATAATAAGAAAAAATGCATATTTTATGAGGAGGAATGACTTATGGATAATATGAATTTGGGAGAAAGCATTAAAAAACTTCTGCTGGCTGGGGTTGGCGCGGCAGTGACGACGGCAGAGAAGTCGAAAGAGCTTCTTGATGATCTCGTTGAGAAGGGCGCACTCACAGTAGAGCAGGGCAAGATGATTAACGAGGAGTTAAAGCATAATATTAAAGAAACGGTTAAGGAACACCGGGCGGCGGCAAAAGACGACGATGTTTTATCTAAGGCAGAGACTGAAGGCGGGGAGAAAGATACGGAGGCTGTCAAAAAAGAGGTGCTTGATATGGTCGGCAAGATGTCACCGGAAGACTTTTCGGTGCTTTTGCAGCAGTTAAAAGCGATGGAGGCCGGCAAAAAAACAGATGATGAGGCCGGAACAGCGCATGAGTGATTCAAAACAGGCATATAGGCAGCGGCTTGGGGAAATTACGGAGGTACTCAGGCGTCATGGGATTACAAGAGGTGTGACGCCTGAAAAGCTTCGCATGATTTTAGAGGAGCTTGGGCCGACATTTATTAAGCTTGGACAGATTATGTCCATGCATTCAGATGTGCTTCCGAAAAAGTATTGTGATGAGCTGATGCGCCTTTGCTCGGACGTATCGCCGATGCCTTTTGATGAAGTGATGGCTGTGCTTGAGGAAGCTTACGGATTTTCGCCGAAAGAGATTTTTTCGGAGATTGATAAGCTGCCTCTTGGCTCGGCTTCGATTGCACAGGTACATAAAGCTGTTTTAAAAAACGGCGATAAGGTCGTTGTTAAAGTGCAGCGCCGCGGCATTTATGAGACGATGTCAAGAGATATTGGGCTTTTGCACCGGGCTGTGCGTCTTTTGCCGCCGGTGAGCATTAAAGGTATGGTTGATCTTGACATGGTGCTTGATGAACTGTGGCATGTGGCTCAGGAGGAGATGAACTTTCTTTCTGAGGCGTCCAATATGGAACGGTTTGCTGCCAACAATAAAAACGTTGCTTTCGTGCGGACGCCGTCTTTGTATAAGCAGTACACAACGGCAAGAGTGCTTGTGATGGAATATATTGACGGCTTAAGAATTGATGATAAGGATGGGCTTTTGGCACAGGGCTATGATTTAGATGAAGTTGGTCAGAAGCTTGTTGACAATTACATTAAGCAGGTGATGGAGGACGGATTTTTTCATGCAGATCCCCATCCGGGCAATGTCATGGTCGATGACGGAAAAATTATATGGATGGATATGGGCATGATGGGGCGTTTGTCTGCCCATGACCGGGAGATGGTCGGCAAGGTTGTCCGTGGTATTGCAGCTTCTGATGTGGGCGTGATACAGGAGGCAGTGCTTGCCCTTGGTGAATTTAAGGAGATGCCCGATCAGAGCAGACTCTACGAGGGTATAAGCAATCTTTTGGCAAAGTACGGCCGCACAGATATGGGACAGATTGATGTGGCAGAAGTGACGATGAGCCTTATGGAGGTTATGAAAGAAAACCATATCATTATGCCTCACGGACTGACGATGCTTGCAAGGGGACTTGCCCATATGGAGGGTGTTCTTGCCAAAATAGCACCGGACATCAATATGGTTGAAATTGCAACGGCACATATGGCCGGTCTGCTGTTTAAAGAAAAAGATTTTAAAAAGCTTTTAAAGCGCGGCGGCAAAACGATTTATAAGTCTTTTTATAAAATGCTTGAGATACCGTCTTTGGCGGCGGATATACTGGAGGGCTATTTAAAGGGGCAGACAAGAGTGAATATGGATCTTCATGCCTCTGATGATCTTGC
>USSL01000222.1 GCA_900557175.1 uncultured Eubacteriales bacterium | reverse complement strand
CTTTTATTACACTTATACTGTTTTTTATACATCGGCACCGCCGGTATAATTTACTATGAAAGGAAAATCGTTATGTCTATGTTTGTATCAATTCTCCTTCTGATTGCAGGCTTTGTCTTTCTCGTCAAAGGAGCTGACTGGTTTGTCGGCGGATGCTCATCCGTTGCCAAACTTCTTCATGTGCCGTCCATTATTATCGGTCTGACAATCGTTGCTTTCGGCACAAGTGCCCCTGAAGCCTCTGTCAGTATTACTGCGGCATTAAAAGGTTCCAACGATATTGCCATCGGAAATGTTGTCGGTTCAAACTTTTTCAATCTTTTAGTCATTGTCGGAATCTGTGCTATGATCAAGCCGATGAAAGTATCCAAAGATATCATGAAAAATGAATTTCCACAGTCCATTATCGTCGGTATTATTTTACTTGTTCTCTGTCTTGACACTTTTATTTTGAAATCAGAAAAAAACACTGTCGGAAGAATTGACGGTATCATCCTTTTAGCTTTATTTGCCGTCTTTGTATTTATCCAAATACGCAATGCCCTAAAAGCAATCAAAGGCCGTAAAAGCGCGCCAGACGGACTTGTCCTTGAAGCCGCCGATGTGGAGGTCCACACACTTTCTCCATTAAAAAGCATCCTTGGCATCGTCATCGGTCTTGCACTTGTCATCCTCGGCGGCGACTTTGTTGTTGACAGCGCCACAGCAATCGCACGGGCCGTCGGCTTAAGCGAAGCTTTTATCGGTCTGACAATCGTCGCTTTCGGTACATCCCTGCCTGAGCTTGCAACTTCTATTGTTGCCTCTAAAAAGGGCGAAAATGACCTTGCACTCGGTAATGTTGTCGGCTCAAATATTTTTAACATTCTCATGGTTCTCGGCGCTTCGGCAGCACTGAATCCTGTCAATGTATCTATGGACTCAATTTATGACTTAATTATTTTAGCCATTGTCAGCATTATTACTTATATCCTCGCCCGCCGGAAATATGAAATCAGTCGTCTCTCAGGCGGCATTATGTGTGCAATGTACGCGGCCTATGTTGTCTATCTGTTTGTGAGGTAATACCATTACAAAAACAGACCTTGTAAGTCCGATTAAAAATCCAGCTTACAAGGCCTGTTTTAATTATATCATATTATCATTCATCATCTATATTCCTGTTCAAGATTCATACGCTTCAATATTTCTTCATTCATCTTATCATATGAATCCCAATATTCTTTTTTCACTCTGATATTCGTGTAATCAAACAATTCTTTAATCATATTCATGATTTTTTCACCGGAAAATCCAGTCAGGGCTTTTATTGAATCTCCTGTCACCGATACAATGTCATGAGCAGCCAAATTCCGGACATTAGTTTCCACGCTTCGCACATCCTCTGTCAATTGACTCAAATGCCCATTGCCGCAAAAACTCTTGATAATTTCATTCAAATGGATGGAACTTATATCACCACCGTGAAATCCGCCATTACTTTTATAGGCTTCATCCAACACCTTGCCGACATCTGTTCCCTTTAACTTTTTCTCAGACCACTTGCGTATCCAATGACCATTCTTTTTCCACTGATCACAATAATCATTAATATCTATCTTACACTGCTGTTTTGTAATTCTTTCAAACAAATCAACAACAATCGGCGTAATTGCACGGATAAAGTCAGCATACTCCGCCCTTCGCAGCTTTGTATCAATACTTAAAGCATATTCAAAGCTTTTTCTTCCTGAAGATGTCTGTACCGGCAAACACTGATAACCTGTCTTTTTAATACATTCATCAACTGCCGTCATATCAAGCAATGCTCTTTTTGAAGCCAACCTAAGCAATTCAATATACTGAGCCGTATCGGCTGCTTCCATCGTTTCTGCAACATCAAGTGCCGCAGTGTAATCATACACCAAAATATGCTTTTTTATAATTTCTTCTTTTTTAATTTTAGACAATGTCGGGCAAAAAATCTCCTTACAGCGATTTTCAAAATGCTCCTGATTATCTTCATTTAATTCCCATAAAAGTTCTACATCATAATCCTTATGTGCATGCTCATTCATCTTTTTCTCAGGTGTCGCTACCTGTATAATCTTTGCCGGAAATTCTCCCAAAGTCTGCAAAACAAGAAGTCCGCTTTTCATCGCCGGCGTACCTGAAGATACATTTAAAAGCAGCTCATCTGTCTCGTCCATCTCATGATAAATATCTTTTATAATTGTCCGAAACTCCTCATAAAAAAAGTCAAATTCATGAACATTTGTAAGTTCCGGCCGCTCTATCATGTCATAGGACATCTCTCTGCCCTGCATCTTTGCAAGACGGTTCAGACAATACCTGTATCTGTCATCCTTCTGCTGATTCTCCAGCACCTCTTTTGACATATACATAATCACCCTGTCCGGCTTGTACACTCTGCAAATATGTATTAACGAGCCATCATGACAATTTGTCATAGAAATTGGATCTGTACCGCCCACCGGCGAAAATAAAATTTTCTGATTCATATAACTTTCCCCCTGATTCAACAGACAACTTTCAACACATCTAATAAAACAAATTTACCATCACTTAAGTAACTTAAAACCCGTCCCCTTGCGGGGTTTTTTATATCTCTCTATTACGAAGAAATTCTGGAACAGTTGAAAATTATAACGTTCTCGTCCCCTTCCGGGGTTTTATCCTTAAATAAAATCACGGTGGATTTCATCTCTATTAATTATATCATGTTGTATTTCATGTAACAATAGATTTCTTAATTTACACTATACTCACTGCTATTTGAAATATTATTCTGTCCCCTCGCGGAGCTTTTTATTTTCTATCTTTATTATGCTTACTATGAACATTGGATATGAAGGATTTTCGTCCCCTCGCGGGGCTTTCTTCTTTATCAATTCTATCATAATCCGCTGATTATTTCCACCAATTCCTT
The DNA here is from genome assembly GCA_900557175.1 of uncultured Eubacteriales bacterium. GTDB lineage: Bacteria > Bacillota > Clostridia > Lachnospirales > Lachnospiraceae > Scybalocola_A. The sequence goes on along the minus strand of USSL01000222.1, from coordinate 732 downwards.
CGCTCCTCTCGTGGGGCTTTTTGTTTTTCTATTAAGATGGAAAAATGTAAGGAAATCGTAGAAGGGTTTTCGTCCCCTTCCGGGGCTTTTTATTTTTCTATCTTTTTAATAAATGTGTTGACAAAAATTAGTCTTTGTTTTCGTCCCCTTCCGGGGCTTTTTATTTTTCTATAAACAAATCGCTTATATCAAATGTGTCAATCTGTTTTCGTCCCCTTCCGGGGCTTTTTATTTTTCTATGAGGAGAGAAATTAAATGAAAGTAAAAACAGATAGAGGAGTTTTCGTCCCCTTCCGGGGCTTTTTATTTTTCTATACGCGCTAGAGCAATTCTTAAATGATGAGCTATGGGTTTTCGTCCCCTTCCGGGGCTTTTTATTTTTCTATTTTTTAACACTGCTTATTATTGCAACAAAAAACCGAGTTTTCGTCCCCTTCCGGGGCTTTTTATTTTTCTATAGTGAGGTTTACAAGATGATGCATGACAGATATGCGTTTTCGTCCCCTTCCGGGGCTTTTTATTTTTCTATGCCAATGAAGAAGCTTCCTCACAGTGGGGATATTTGTTTTCGTCCCCTTCCGGGGCTTTTTATTTTTCTATCATTTTAAAATATCCGTTAAAAAGCTTCAGGAATGTGGTTTTCGTCCCCTTCCGGGGCTTTTTATTTTTCTATTTGTAGATCAAATCTTCGATGATGCTCCAGCTTATGTTTTCGTCCCCTTCCGGGGCTTT
>USSL01000221.1 GCA_900557175.1 uncultured Eubacteriales bacterium | reverse complement strand
GTCAGCACCTGTTCAGGTTAAAGCTTTTAAAACACCGAGAGAGGAGAATGATTTCCTTGTTCAGACGGTGCTTCGGCTGAATAAAGAAGAAAATATTCCTTTGCGGGATATGGCAGTGCTTTTCAGAACAAATAACGGCGCGCGCAGTCTTGTCAGTCTTTTGATGAATTATAATATTTCGTTTAAGATGAAAGATGCGCTGCCAAATATTTATGAGCACTGGATTATGTATGATATTTTAGCTTACCGGCGGGCAGCAGACGGCAGCGGCGGACGGAGGGATTTTTTGCGCATTATTAACCGTCCGAACCGTTATGTGGCACGGCGCTATTTTGACAGTGAGCATGTTGATTTGGAAAAAATTAAGGCTTATTACGGTGAAAAGGAATGGATGGCCGAAAGAATTGAAGATTTTGAAGCAGATTTAAGTGTTTTATCAAAGCTTCCGCCGTTTGCTTTTATAAGTTATTTAAGAAATTCGGTCGGCTATGACGAGTTTTTAAGAACCTATGCGCTTGATAAGCACTTAAATCCTGATGATTTTTTTGAACTTATTGATAATCTTCAGGAATCAGCAAAGCCTTTTGATACGTGGGAAGCGTGGCTTTTGGATATTGAAAGCTATACACGGCGGCTTAAAGAAAGAGAAAAATCAGAAAAAGAAGCCGGTCGGGATGCCCTTGTTTTATCTACAATGCACAGCGCCAAAGGACTTGAATATGATACGGTTTTTATTATTGACGCCAATGAAGGCGTAAGTCCGTATCAAAGAGCTGTTCTGGATGAAGAAATTGAAGAAGAACGGCGAATGTTTTATGTGGCGATGACAAGGGCAAAACGATTTTTGAATATATATTTTGTGCGTGAACGTCATGCAAAAAAGATGGAAATATCACGATTTGTAAGTGAAGTTTTAAAAAGCTGAACAATTAATTAAAAAGTTGTGAATTTATCCGAATAGCCCTTGCAATGTGAAAAAATTTCTGTTAAAGTTTAAACGTGGGATGGGGAAAACGATATCAGCCATCAAGAAAGAGGTTTATATGAGCGAGAATAAAGATTTATTAAATGAAATTGATAATGATGATGAGGAAGCGACAGTGACATTAACACTGGAAGACGGCTCTGAGCTTGAGTGCTCTGTACTTGCGATCTTCCCTGTACAGGACAAGCAGTATATTGCACTTGTTCCGATGACAGAAGAAGACGACAGTGAGGAGGGCGACGTTTATTTATACCGCTTCACAGAATTCGAGGACGGAGAGATTGAACTTGGCAACATCGAAGATGACGATGAATATGAAGCTGTCGCAGATGCTTTTGATGAGCTTATAGACAGCGACGAGTTTGACGAGCTGTTTGAGGATGACGAGGAATGATTTTCGTATAGGGGCTAAGCGTCCTATATGATGAAAAAAAGTGGCCAATGCCCAGCTATATCGGGCTTGTCCACTTTATTTTTGAGAAAACACGCGAATTTAGTCAGCAGGTGTCGAGAATGAAAAAAGGATTGGTAAAAGCAGCGGTCGTTGGGGCCGCCATTGTCATTATTGCCGGTTTGACGGCAGTAGTCATTTCAGTAAAAAGCAGCAGGCAGCGACAGGCTGAGGTTGCAAAAGGTGTCGAAGTTATCCGCAATATGGAAACTGTCGATGCAACTCAGATTGAAAATAAAATTCGTCAGATGGAAGAAGACGAGTTAAAAAATACAGAAGAATATAAAAACAGACCAATTAATGTGAAGTATGAAGGCTCTTTAATTTTAGGTGATTCCCAGGCAGAGGCATTTTTGAGCTATAAAATACTTGACGATTCGGAAGTGATTGCCCATAAAGGCGCCCATATTAAGGAGATTTCAGATAGCTTTGATACGATTGTAAATCTGAATCCGAAGAATATTTTTCTTACATATGGTGTCAATGATTTAGGTATGTATGGTACAAAAGAAGATTTTGCTGCTGTCTATAAACAGGAAATCCAAAAGCTGCAGGAAAAGCTTCCGAATACGAAGTTTTATGTGAATCTCATTTTTCCGGTGACAGATGCCGCGATTGCGCAGCAGTCGCATCTTGCGCGCTGGCAGTCGTTTAATGAGGCGATTAAGCAGATGTGCGATGAACTTGGGATTACATGTATAGATAGTAATAGTTTGGTAAATAGTGATAGCTATGAACCGGACGGCATACATATGGTCTATTCTTTTTATCAGGGATGGGCAGAGTATATGGCTGAAGTAGCCGGTATATAGAAAAAGAGGCATAATAATCGATGAGACGGATGATGATTTTTATTAAGATAGTGCTGATAGCCTGCCTTCTTGTTTTTATCGGTGGCATATTGATGAGTGATTCCGATAGCAAAAAAAGTGTTGAGGATGTAGAGAAGGCGGTGCTGGCTTCGGCTGATGCAGCCAGTATGGAAAAAGGACAGGTAAGAGACGTGCGGCGTGCCTTTGGTATAAATCCAGAGGACTATTCGGGTGTTGTTTATTATAAGCCGCTATCGACAATGGACGTGAAAGAGATACTTATTGTGAAATTGAAATCAAATGAACAGGCGGAGGCTGTAGAGGAGGCTGTAAATGCAAGAATTGATTCACAGCTTCAGAGTTTTCAGGGATATGGCGCAGCACAGTGTGCCCTTCTTGAAGCGGCAGTCGTTAAAGTTCAGGGTAATTTCGTGTTTTATGCAGTGGCCGATAACGTGTCCGAATGTAAGGAAATCTTTTTAAGCAGCCTGTAACTTTAATTTTCTGAAAGGAAACAACGATGGTATTCAGCAGTATCGTATTTTTATTTACATTTTTACCGATAACTCTGGCGCTTTATTTTGTGATACCGGTGCGCCGGATTCGGAATATTGTATTACTTATAGCGAGCCTTGTGTTTTATGCATGGGGAGAGCCGGTATATATTTTTCTTATGATTTTCAGTATTGTGTTTAACTACTTTTTAGGACGTGATATTGATTTTAACAGCGATAATCCGCGGGCAAAAAAGCGAAGCCTCATTCTTGCGGTTGTCATTAATCTGCTTATTTTAGGATTTTTTAAATATTATGGTTTTGCCGTGGAATCTTTAAATGCGATACTTCCTTTTGAGATTCCTTACAAACCGGTTTCACTGCCGATTGGTATTTCGTTTTATACCTTTCAGACAATGTCATATATTATCGATGTTTACAGAGGACGGGCACATGTACAGAAGGATATCATTAATTTCGGCGTATATGTGTCGATGTTTCCTCAGCTGATTGCCGGCCCGATTGTCCGGTATGTGGATATAGACGCCCAGCTGAACAACAGAAAAGAAAGTCTGCCGATGTTTGGCAACGGCGTTATGTATTTTATACGTGGCCTTGCAAAAAAGGTATTGATCGCCAATAATATCGGTATGCTTTTCACAACTGTATCAGGCATGGCTTTTGGCGAGTTTTCAGTAGTGACAGCATGGCTTGGCGCACTTGCCTATACATTCCAGATTTATTTTGACTTCGGCGGCTACTCAGATATGGCCATTGGTCTTGGCAAGATGTTTGGCTTTAATTTTGTAAAGAACTTCGATTATCCGTATATTTCAAAGAGTGTGACAGAATTTTGGCGCCGCTGGCATATATCTCTCGGCACATGGTTCAGAGAGTATGTTTATATTCCGCTTGGCGGCAATCGCGTCAGTACAGGACGCCATATAAGAAATATCCTTGTTGTATGGTTCCTGACA
>USSL01000220.1 GCA_900557175.1 uncultured Eubacteriales bacterium | reverse complement strand
CACTTTAATATTTTCTCCGATATGCTTTGCCTCCTCGACAACATCGGCAACGACGGCACTTGCTGTCGGCAGCTTTCCTGCGCCGCGGCCGTAGAACATCGCATCGCCAAGCATATTGCCATTGACAAAAACAGCATTAAAAACGTCGCGGACACTATAAAGCGGATGGTTCTTTCCAATCATCACCGGCGATACCATCGCATAAATATCATCGCCGTCATGCTTACTTGAAGCAAGCAGCTTAATACTTGTGCCGAGCGTTCTTGCATATTTAAAATCTATATCTGTAATCTTTGTAATGCCTTCTGTATAAATATCTTCAAAATCAATCTGCTGTCCGCAGGCAAGGGATGTGAGAATTGCAATCTTACGGCAGGCATCATAGCCTTCAACGTCCGCTTCGGGATTCCGCTCTGCATAGCCCTTATCCTGGGCATCCTTAAGAACTTTTGCGTAATCGGCGCCCTCCTCATCCATCTTCGTCAGCATGTAGTTTGTCGTACCGTTTAATATACCTGTAATCTCTGTAATTTCATCGGCTGTCAGAGAGCTCATCAGCGGACGGATAATCGGAATACCGCCGCCCACGCTTGCCTCAAACATAAAGTTGGCGTTATGCGCCTCTGCGGTTTTCAGAAGCTTTGCACCATATTTTGCCACAAGCTCCTTGTTTGATGTTGCCACACTCTTTCCGGCTTCAAGCGCCTGCTTCACAAAAGTATACGCAGGATTTGTGCCGCCCATAACTTCCACAACAATCTTTACGCTGTCATCCTTTAAAATTGTCTCATAATCATGCACAATGCGCTCCTGTATCGGCTGTCCGAAAAAATCTCTCAAATCAAGGACATACTTTACATGAATCGGCTCTCCGGCACGCTTTGCAATACTTTTCTGATTTGTCTCAAGTACCTCGACAACACCTGAACCAACTGTACCATATCCTAAAACTGCAATTTCCATGTTCTTCACTCCCTCGCGATTATTTTTACATACTGTACGCCGTCAAGGTTTTCAATACCTTTAATCATCTCTGAAATATCCCCTGATGCTTTGCGTACTTCCATACTCACTGTGACTGATGCAACGCCGCCGACAGGAATCGACTGATGAATCGTCAATATATTCGCCTCATATCCTGCAATGTAATTCAGCACATTGGATAAAAGCCCCGACACATCACTCAGCTGAAGCATCATTGTAATTGTTCTTCCCTGTGAATGTTCATTGAAAGGGAAAATGTCATCCTTATATTTATAGTAGGTACTTCTTCCAATACCCGCTTCCTGTGTTGCCTCTAAAACGGTCATCGCTTTATTTAATGCAAGAAGCCGTTCAGCCTGCGCTGTCTTTAAAAGTCCTTCCGGAAGCGCCCGCGCTCTGACAACATAAAACTCATTTTTTTCTTCCATAGCCGCCACCTTGTTCGTCTGAGATGTACATTTGTCCTCGTAAAGAAGATAATAGCACAAAAAATACGAAATAACAATAGAAAATTCAACTTTTTCTTTGTCCATTTAATATTTTATAACTTTGCTGTGTGAAATCAACAATCACCGCCGTGCCGTTCGAAAAAACTGTTTTATGGACATTGACATCACCGCCGACAAACTCATGACGCACCATCTCGCATTTGGCGATCCGTTCATGAAGCTCAGAGACAACGCGGCACCGCCCAATGTCAGACACAAGCTTTGCCTCAGCCGCCTGCCGCGCGGCAGTTTCCCCATCCTTTTTATCAACATTGTCACTGTCGGATGACTTTGTTTCAAAAGCACCGTCAGTATTCGGATAAGCGCCGTCTCTTATAAGATATGGCGCGCCGCCGTTTAAAAGGGCATACAGCATATAATCATCGCCGTCATGCGCCTCCATCATCCACGGCTCAATGACGCAGTCATGGTAAACAAGATTATAAAGCGGCACCGGAATGCCCTGCTTTTTGCCGCCGGGCGCACGCATCATAAAGTCATACGGCGCATAATGGCAAAACACAAGACTTGGCACAGCCCAGTCACTCACTTCCTCCGAGCTTGTCAAAATCCCCTTTGATAAGAGCCACTCAAAGCACCGGCCCCTAAACTCATAACAATCTCTGCGGCTCATTTTGTGCATCGGATTGGCACACTCATCACCCTCATTACACGTAAATACATCCAAATACGCGCCATCCAGACGAATTCCCTGTCTTTCAATTTCCGAAAAATTGCGCCGCACATAATAAGGCGCCTGTGTGGCGCACAAATACGACTGCGGCCCGCCTGCCCAGTGCTTATGTCCCGGAATCGTACCGTCCGCATTCATACAGGCAAAATTTTCCTCATAGCTTTCAGCTCGCTTATAATAATCCCTGTACTGGTCGTGAATGCCAAACATATAGCCGCACTCATGAACTGCATCAGCAAGCGCTCTCATACCATCCCAGCCGCCGGCCTCACGGCACGCCGGTAAATAATCCGGGTGATTGTTATCATATCCCGGCTGCGCCCAGCCGTCTAAATGAAGATAAAGCTTTTTAACGCCCAGCGTATGCAGCCGGCGTATTTCCTTTGCCCTCTTTGAAAACGATGTCAGATGATTATTTTTCTGCGGATTTTCCTTATCAAAGAAATCCGAATCCGGCTGCACAAAAGTTTTAATACCTGTATGCACAAAAGCACAGCCGATTAGATTATCGACTGCCGGATTTCTGGCTGCCTTCTCAGAAAGCGTCCGCAGACGGCCGCACTCATTGACATAAGCGCGATAAACCTTACACAAATCATTGTAATCACAATCATCTAAAAACGTATACCGCATCACCCTGCGTTCGTCCATTCTGCCGAGACTTTCTTCAAATCGCACCGACACATGGATACCGCCCAAATCCTCTGCATTATAGCCAGCATTCCACGGCGTCAGACAGATAGCAATATAGCCCTGCCGGCCGCGTACCTGCCCAAACCACGGCATATAACCGCCGGCTGTTCCGAAAAATCCATCGAACACCGGTTTTTCAAGCGGTACAGGCCAGTCATTCGGTATAAGAAGTCCCTGCTGATGTGTCAGAAGCGTATACCAGTCACTCCGCTTTTCTTCAAACGTCATCGGTCCGGGCCAAAACACCTTTTTCACATGCAGCCCATCTTCACACAGAGGAATCCACTCAAAATAAACATGGCCTGTGCTCGTCTCTATCCACACAAACGTCTCAAAAATATATGTTTTTTCCACACCGTCGATGATAAAATCCTCAAAACGGCTGATAATGCCGCAGCCGACGCCGAATGTATACGTTCTGTGTGAAATTTTTTTCGCCTCTAAAAAGCGAACCGTCCGTTCGCTGCCGTCCGATTCGCAAATAAAATAAGGTTCATAAAAGCACTGCCACTGCCATAAGCTGCCGCCCGCTTCTATTGTATAACGAAGCGCTGCCTCGTCCAAATATAAGGTTGTACCATTAGATGAAATTTGCATGATTATCTCCTTTAGTTATTTATGCCGCAAGTGCATTTGTATTAATACTGTCAATTACTTTTTTAATTCCCATCCATACATTTATATCCGAAAAAATTTCAACAATACTTCCCCTGTCCGTAAACGGCGTCTCCTGCAATACAGACAGATCATTCATCATTCCATTGCGAACAATATATTCAACAATCTGATTCACAAAATAAATCTGCCTGCTGTCTAAATCTGTTGATTCAAGATATTCCGAAAAAGCTTCCTTAGCCACGTTCATGTCTA
>USSL01000219.1 GCA_900557175.1 uncultured Eubacteriales bacterium | reverse complement strand
CTGTTTGACGGATGGTAGTATGTTTTGTGAAAATCAAGGCACTGCTCATACGTTAAATCCGGAATAAACTGCGGATCACCGCCGGATTCAACACCATATGGCGTATCCGGGAAAAGCGACTTTGTAATCTTTGCCATAAGAAGCTGTTCCGGTGAAGAATAAGCACCCTTCATTTCATTGTAGACAACGCCGTTATAAGTGAGGGGGTCATCCATATTTTCCAACTCATAGTGCCAGCCTTCCTGAAGAAAAAGCTTTTTATTTTTGTAAATGTTCGGATGAAAAACTGCATCCATATACACAGACATCAGATTTTTAAAATCCTTATCATTATAACTTGCAATCGGATAAAGTGTCTTATCCGGATAAGTCATCGCATTTAAAAATGTATTGAGCGAGCCTTTCACAAGCTCCACAAACGGATCCTTCGACGGATATTTATCAGAACCGCAAAGCACTGTATGCTCGATAATATGAGCCACACCTGTACTGTCCTTTGGCGGTGTCCGAAATCCGATTGTAAATACCTTATTTGTATCATCATTAGAAACAAGTACAACTCTTGCCCCTGTCTTTTTATGTCTTAAAAGGCCAGCCCAGCCTTTCATCTCGTCAATATACAAAGACTGCTCGCATGTATACGCCGGATGAATCGCCGTAAAATCCTTTGTTATCATTGATGCCACTTCCTTCCTGTATCTATTATCCCCGTTTAAACAATTTTAAACACATTACCTGCTTAAAAGGCCATAGCCTTTTTAAGACTATGGCCCATATGTTTTATATCAGTCGATATCATCGTAATCATCATCGTCGATATCGTCTTCCTCATGTGTATCGGCAACTTCTTCCTTTTCAGGTCTTGTAAATTTTTCTTCCTCCTCATGTGCCTCAGGCTTTACAAATTCTGTAGGCTCATAAGCCGGAATCGGCTCTGACGGCAGATTCAGCTGATCTGCAAGTGCTTCTCTGTTATTTCTTAAAATATCCATGTTGTAAGAAAGTCCGTCTAAAAGACCGTCATAATTTGTTTTTGCACCATCGAGTGTACGTCCGATAACTGTCTGAAGATTATCAATAAGCTCTGCCGTATACTCAAGAGCGCCGCGGCGGATCTGCTCTGCATCCTCATTGGCTGCATTCACTGTCGCTTCTGCCTGTTCATTGGCACTTTTCATCACTTCTTCAGCTTTGTCATAAGCACGGATCATAATCTCATGCTCCTCAACAAGTGCATTGGCATAAGCTGTCGTTTCGTCGAGCATCTTATGTGCCTGAGCTTCTGCATCGCTGATAATCTTATCTTTATTGGCAATAATTTTCTGATAACGCTTAATCTCATCCGGCGTTTTCAGTCTGAGCTCTGTCAAAAGCTCATAAAGCTCATCTTTCGGTACGATGACCTTGGACTGTGAAAACGGCTGTGGTTTACAGCTCTCAATAAATTCTTCAATTTCATCAATTAACTGTTCAATTCTGCTCATAATGGTGGTTCTCCTTTTTTATCTATTCTGACCTTTTTAACAGACGGCTATGCCGCTTTTTGCTGCTCATGTCCTATTAAACTTGTTCATCAGCTTCTCAGTCACACAGGCCGGCACAAATTTGCTGATGTCACCGTTATATGACGCAACCTCACGCACAACGCTTGAGCTCACGTAAGAATACTCGACACTAGTCACTAAAAATAATGTGTCAATTTCCGGATAAACGGCTTTATTTGTCTGTGCAAGCTGTAATTCATATTCAAAATCTGTAACGGCTCTTAAGCCTCTGACAATAATGCGGGCACCTATCATTCTTGCGAAATCAATCAGCAGTCCGTCAAAACTGCATATCTCCACATTATCAATGCCTTTTGTGACTTCTCTTAACATATTAACACGTTCTTCGACAGAAAACAACGGCGTTTTTGTACTATTCCTTAAAACGCCGATAATTAATTTATCCACCATCGCCGAAGCTCTCTGAATGATGTCAATATGTCCGTATGTCACCGGGTCAAAGCTGCCCGGATAGATTGCTGTTCTCATGCCCTGTTATTCTCCATTTTTTGTAAAAATATATGTTTATTCGTCTTATAAAGCTTTTCACGGGTAATTTCATATCCCAAAGCGTTTACAAAACTAAAATCTGTTTTCAAATCTGCCTCAATAATTATCCTCGTACAATCATCCGCAAGCGGTGACTGTGCCAAAATTTCCAGCATCTGCTGTTCAAGCTGCTTATGATACGGAGGATCCATAAATATGATATCCATCGCCGTTTCGCGAAGTGCAAGTTGTCTTAAAGCCCCTGCCGCCTCTGCAAAAAGCAGCACGCCTCTGTCCTCCAAATGCGTCTTTTTTAAATTTTCCCGGATGCACTCCGCCGCTCTTTTATCATTCTCAACAAAAAATGCTTTTTTTGCGCCTCTGCTTAATGCTTCAATACCGATGCCGCCGCTCCCGGCAAATAAATCAAGAAACCGGCATCCGCAGATGTCATCCTGAAGTATATTAAAAAGTGTTTCTTTAATTCTATCTGTTGTCGGCCGTGTATCCGCCCCCTCCGGCGTCCTCAATGGCAGCCGTCTGGCAGTACCTGCTATCACTCTCATATATGCCAAGCCTTTCTTTTATTCAATCATAAAATTGTAAGTTTATTGTTTAAAACTCTAGTATTATTTTATTATACTCCATTTATTTGTCAACAAAAATCGTTATTTTTTTCAAAAAAGAATCATTTCAGGCTTTTTTACATCATTATAAAAGTCTGCGGGCGGCAAGCGCGCCCACAGACTTCATATTTCACAGTACTTTTTTAATTTTTTCTTCGTCTGCGCTGTGCAAAATTCAGTGTAATCACCATTGCCGCTGCGATTAAAACAGAAAAACTAAATGCAATCATTGCATCGTCTCCTGTTTTGGCTGTCTCGCCGCCACCGGATGGTTTATCAGGTACATCAGGTTTCTGCGGTTTATCCGGCACCTTTGGCGTATGACTGTTTGTCACTGTAAAGCCTTTTTCAGCATCGCCGCTGATTACTGATGTATATCCGTCTACAGCTTCTTCCTTGATTGTATACACAATCTTTTTGCCTGATTTGTAAACATCCAAGTCTGTAAAGCTTCCTGTCCACTGGCCGGCTTCGCTTAATATCAGTGTCTGATTGGTCTTTTCTCCATCCGCATAAAGCGTCACTGTAATTTCTTTCGGACGGATACCATCCTGATTATTGCCGTCATCCCATGCCTTTGTCACAGAAATACTTGTCTTTTCCGGTGTATAACGGTTTGTGATAACAAAGTCATCTTTGACACTTCCGCTAATCTCAGACTGATAGTCTTTCACTGCATCCTCAGTCACTGTATAAACAATTTCCGCACCGTCTTTATACTTCGGCAAGTTTTTAAATGCCCACTTCCAGCCATCATCTTCGCTCACCTCAGCCGAAGCGACTTCCTCGCCGTCAGCGTGCAGGCGGACGGTTATCTTTTCAGGCCGTTTGCCGTCCTGATTTTCACTGTCTTCCCACACTTTAGAGCCTTTAACTTCAATGCGCTCTACATTGTTTACAAAATTCACCTCATGGTTTCCGCCGTCAATTGTACCTTCATTATTTTTTACCTCAGACGTGTAACCTTTGACTGGTGTTTCCTTTACAGTATAGCTTATGCCTGTCGGAAGTTTGCCCGCCGTCTTAGATTCACCGTGTTTCAGCGTAAAAACTGCCACACCGTCTTTAAATGTCATCT
>USSL01000218.1 GCA_900557175.1 uncultured Eubacteriales bacterium | reverse complement strand
AGCAGACGCCGCCGGGGGAAATGACAACTTGTATTGAAAAATATCCGGTTGCGGAGGAGGATGATACGGAAGATAAGTATTATTATGCTTACAATACCGTGATTGGCGGAAGCCTTGATGCAGATTTGTATATGGCTTTTCAGATTGTTGACTATGTGCTTATGGGTGCACCGGGCGCCGTTCTTAAAAAGGCGCTGCTTGATTCGGGCATTGCAAAGGATGTTTTCGGTTCCTATGATAACGGTATATGTCAGCCGTATTATTCAATTGTGGCAAAGGATGCCAAAAGTGATGTCAAAGAGCAGTTTATGACGGTCATCCGGAGTACGCTGGAAAAGGTTGTCACAGACGGTTTAAATAAGCGCTCGCTGGAGGCTGCCTTAAATTACTTTGAATTTCGGTTCCGTGAGGCTGATTTCGGCCGTTATCCGAAGGGACTTATGTACGGCCTGCAAATGTGTGACAGCTGGCTTTATGACGATACAAAGCCGTTTATCCATATTCAGGTATATGAGACATTTGAACATTTGAGAGAATATATTCATACAGACTATTTTGAGCAGCTGATTGATCAATATTTACTGCACAGCAATCATTCAAGTCTTCTGGTGCTTGTGCCTGAGCGCGGCCTGACAAAAAAACAGGAGACTGAGACGGCGCAGAAGCTTCAGAAAATCAAAGACCGTTTAAGTGAGAAAGAACTTCAGAAAATTATTGATGAAACAAAGGCATTAAAGCTTTTCCAGGAAACACCGTCTACGCAGGAGGAACTTGAAAAGATTCCGATGATTGGCATTGAGGATATTAAAAAAGAGGCGGAGCCGCTTATTAACGAAAGTGCCAGAGTGGATGAGATGGATGTGCTCCGACATAATATCGGCACAAATGGTATCGGCTACGTAAGACTTTTGTTTGATTTAAGCCATGTGCCGGACAGGCTGATTGGCTATGCGGGACTGTTGACAAATATGCTTGGCAATGTCAATACTGAAAAGTACAGCTATACAGAGCTGACAGACGAGATTAATATGTCGACCGGCGGTATAAGCACAGACATTGCCATTTATCAGGAAAATAAGGCAGACGGCACATATTTTCCGAAGCTTGTTGTCAGCGGCAAGGCACTTTATCATCAAATACCGCGTCTGTTTGAGCTTTCGGCGGAGATGTTATTTAAGTCGTGCTTTGATGATGCAAAACGTCTTCGCGAGGTCATTGACCAGATGAAGTCGAGACTTTCCATGTATTTTTCATCCGGCGGTCATGCGGCGGCAGTGCTGAGAGCGCAGAGCTATTATTCAGAGGCAGCCTGTTTTAAAGAAAGAACATCAGGTATTGCTTTTTACGATTTCATTAAAGATTTACAGAGTAATTTTGAGACAAAAAAAGAAGAAATCACAGCATCACTTTATGAGGTAAGCCAATGCATTTTCAGAAAGGAAAATGTGCTTGTCGATATGACGGCCGATACGGATGGCTTTAGAATAATGGACGATGCGCTTTCGTGCTTCGACGGCCTTTGGCATACCGGTGCGGCAGAAAAGGGAAAAATCCATTTTGAGGCCAGAAAATATAATGAAGCCTTTCTGACACCGGGCATGGTGCAGTTTGACGCCTGTGCAGGCAATTTTATGAAATCGGGCTTTCAGTATCATGGGGCGCTTCAAATTCTTAAAGTTATTATGGATTATGATTATTTGTGGAATGAAATCCGTGTTAAAGGCGGCGCTTACGGCTGTATGTGCGGCTTTGCGTCAAACGGCGACGCTTATTTTGTCACATACAGAGATCCGAAGCTTAAAGAAAGCTACGAGGTATTTAAAAATGCAGCCGCGTATGTTAAAAACTTTGAGTGCAGTGACAGAGATATGACAAAGTATATTATCGGTGCCATCAGCAATATTGATATTCCGATGAATCCGAATGCAAAGGGGGCACGTTCCCTTGCCTGCTATTTAAGCGGTATCACTTATGAAGATAAGCAGCGGACGAGAGATGAGCTTCTTGGCGCAAAGGTTTCGGATATAAGAAAGCTTGGAAGCCTTATTGAAGCCTTTGTTGAAGAAGATTATAAGTGTGTTGTCGGAAGTGAGTCACAGATTAAAGCAAATGAAGCAATGTTTAGAAAAGTGAGACAGTTATGAGAAAAGAATTCAAATCAGGATTTGTAACGTTGATTGGCCGGCCGAATGTCGGCAAATCAACATTAATGAACAGGCTGATTGGACAGAAGATTGCGATTACGTCCAATAAGCCTCAGACAACGAGAAACCGTATTCAGACTGTGTATACGTCTGAGGAGGGACAGATTGTATTTATTGATACGCCGGGCATACATAAGGCAAAAAATAAGCTGGGCGAATATATGGTAACGGTTGCCGAGCGGACGCTCAATGAGGTGGATGTTATTTTGTGGCTTGTAGAGCCATCCACATTTATCGGCGCCGGCGAGCGCCATATTGCAGAGCAGCTTAATAAAACAAAAACACCGGTCATCCTTGTCATTAATAAAATTGATACGGTGAAAAAAGAAGAAATTCTTGTATTCATCGACGCCTATAAGGATATTTGTAATTTCGCGGAAATCGTACCGTGTTCCGCATTAAAAGGTGAAAATACAGAAGAAATTATAACTTCGATTATGAAGTATCTCCCTGAAGGACCGCAGTTTTATGATGCAGATACAGTTACAGACCAGCCGGAGCGTCAGATTGCGGCAGAGCTTATAAGAGAAAAAGCACTGCGTCTTTTAGATGAGGAAATTCCTCATGGGATTGCCGTTGCCATTGAGCAGATGAAAGAGCGCGAGGGCGGGCGTCTGATGGACATTCATGCGACAATTGTGTGTGAGCGGGATTCGCATAAAGGCATTATTATCGGCAAAAAGGGCAGTATGCTCAAAAAAATCGGAACGCAGGCGAGAGAGGAAATCGAAAATCTTCTCGATATGAAAGTGAATCTTCAGCTTTGGGTGAAGGTGAAGAAGGATTGGAGAGACAGCGATTTTCTTATAAAGAATTTCGGATATGATAAGAAAGAATATTAATCATGGATAAAATCATGGTGACGGGCATGGTCGTTTCGGTCATGCCTGTTGGAGAATATGATAAAAGAGTTGTGCTGCTGACAAAGGAGCGCGGGAAAATAAGTGCTTTTTCGCGGGGCAGCCGCCGGCAAAACAGTGCGATGCTCGGTTCAACAGAGCCCTTTGTATTCGGACGGTTCTGGCTGATTGAGGGACGGAGTGCCTACACGCTCGTTCAGGCGGAAATTGACAGCTATTTTATGGAACTTCGGCAGAATCTTGATGCTGCGTATTACGGCTTTTATTTTCTTGAATTTGCCGCCTATTACGCAGGTGAAAATGAAGACTGTACACAGATGCTGCGTCTCTTAGTACAGACGATGCGTATTTTATGCAAAAAAGTCATTAACAATAAGCTTGTGCGCCGTATTTTTGAACTGAAGCTGATGACAATTAACGGCGAATATCCGCAAGTGTTTGAGTGTGTCAAGTGTGGAAGGAGCGCGCCATTTGCAGGCTTTTCACCGTCGCTTTCAGGCTTTGTCTGTCCGATGTGCAAAAGGATGGGCGGCACGGTCATTGAGGCGGATGCATCGACAGTTTATACGATGCAGTATATTATAAGTTCATCAATTGAAAAGTTGTATACGTTTACAGTCAGCGATCAGGTGCTTTCTGAGCTTTCAGTCATTATGGACAGGCATATGGCGCGCTTTAT
>USSL01000217.1 GCA_900557175.1 uncultured Eubacteriales bacterium | reverse complement strand
CATCGCTCTGTTTTTATCACCCGGAAAACGCTGCTTATTTTCCTCGTAACTGTTTAAAAGGAAAATCGAATAATCCATCGTCACACCGAGCTGCAGTACCGCCGTCAGCGCCTGCGTAATATAAGAAATCTCGCCTAAGAAAACGTTGCTTCCAAGGTTATATAAAATTGCCGCGCCGATACTGAATAAGAAAAGCACCGGAACAACAATCGACTCCATTGTCAGGCCTAAAATAATAAAACAAAGCAGCGCCGCAATAATCACATAAACCGGCATCTCCTCCAGCGACAAATTTTTAATATCTGTGACAACGCCGGACATACCGCTGGCAAAGCACTGTTTGCCGGTCGTATTTCTTATGTCGGTAATCGCCTGCATCGTATCATCTGCCGAAGTCGTATCATCAAACAGGGCAACCATCATTGTCGCATCGCCCTGAAAAAACGCCTCCCTGATATCCTCCGGGAACATCTCCACCGGAAAGCTTAAGTCTGTCACATCATCAACCCATAAAACATCCTTTACATGGTCGATAGACTCAATCTTTTCTTCCAGCTTTGCCACGTCCTTATTTTCCATGTCTTCAACAATAACCATGGAAAAGGCGCCCATGCCAAATTCATCCACAAGAATATCCTGCCCCTTCACCGTTTCAAGGTTATCCGGCAGATAGCTTAAAATATCGTAATTAATACGGGTTTTAGCATACCCGAAGACAGATGGGATCAGCAGCAGCACACATATAATAATGACAAGCGTCTTGTGCTTTGCCACCTGTTTACCAAATTTCACCATTTCTTTCCTCTCCTTTTTGCACATTGACTATCGGTCATTTTTTATTTCAGTCTTGTTATACACCCAAAATGACTATCAGTCAATATTTATTTTATTAATTTTTTATAAAGAATTGACTTTTGGTCATTTTTGTGATAATACTTTAGTTGCAGAGCTAAAAATCATTAAAAATTTACACGGAGGTCTTTCACATGGGCGAAAAATTAGAGTCCAATAAAAAACAAAAAAAGGAAGCTCTTTTAAATACAGCCTTTGACTTATTTACATCAAAGGGTATTCAAAAAACTTCCATTTCAGATATTGTCGAAAAGGCCGGTGTTGCCAAAGGAACCTTTTACTTATACTTTCAGGATAAATATGACATACGCAACAAATTGATTTCACATAAGGCAAGCCAGCTTTTTCTTACTGCTTATGAAAAGCTAAAGCAATCCGGACTGACAGATTTTGAAGATCAGATTGTTTTTATGGCAGAACATATTATTAACCAGCTTGAAAATAGCCATGCACTGCTCAACTTTATTTCCAAGCATCTAAGCTGGGGCATTTTTAAAAATGCACTGATTGCTTCATCAGACAATGCCGAAGAAAATATCTATTTTATTTTTGACAATCTTCTGCGCCAGTCCAAGCATACATTCAAAGATCCTGAAATTATGGTCTTTTCGATTATTGAATTTGTCAGCGGCGTCAGCTACAATACAATTCTTTATAACCAGCCTGTGCCGCTTAAAGAAATAAAGCCGTACATTTACAAAATCATACGGCAGATTATACGGAATCACTACATGACATAAGTACCCTGCATCTCCATAATTTCTGCCGCGCCAAGCAGCTTCGCTTCATTTGCGTCATGGGTGACACAAATCACAGTTTTGCCGCGGCAGAGATTTTTCGTATATTCAATAACGTCCGCCTTTGTCTTCTCATCCAGCCCTTTAAATGGCTCGTCCATAAAAAGCACATTCCAGTCTGCCAAAAGCGCCCGCAGCAGAGCGACACGGCGGCGCATACCGCCGGAGAGTTCTCTCGCCGGACGGTGGATACATTCAGATAATCCCATCATCTCAAAGCCTTTTTCAATCATACCGTCTTTTGGCCGCCCGGGGATGACAAGGCGTACATTAGCGCCGGCGCTTAAATTATTGCACAATCTGTCCTCCTGAAAAACAACACTCGGCTTCATTTTAGGAGGCAGCACAATCTCTCCGGCATCAGCCGTCTCAAGTCCTAAAAGCAGCCTTAAAAGCGTTGTCTTACCGCAGCCTGAATTGCCCATAATGCACGTTGTTTTGCCTGTCTTAAAAACGGCGCTGAAATTTTGCAGCACCTGCTTTTCCCCGTAGCTTTTACTTAAGCCCCTTACTTCAACAGACATCTTACACCATCCTTTCAAGCCGCTTCACAACAAAATTTAACAGCGCCAAAAATATCTTTTCAAATACAAGACTTATTATAATAATAACGAGCGTCCACGCAAATAAATCCGGCGTATCTAAATACACCTTTGCATTATACAAATGCTCTCCGATCGAGTTTTTCGGTATACCGATGACTTCTGCAGCCACACCGGCTTTCCAGCAAAGTCCAAGCGCCACAAGCGCGCCCGTCTTAAAAAACGGTAAAACCTCCGATACATAAATATAACGGATGCGCCGTCCTGCCGGAACCTTAAAAACCGACGCCATTTCAAGCAGCCGGCTGTCGGCCGCCTCAATGCCGTCCAGTACATTTGTATAAATAATCGGAAGCACCATTAAAAACGAAATGAGCACCGACAAATTTTTTGAAGATACCCATATAAGTACGAGAATGACAAAAGAAGCGACCGGAATCGTCTTAATCGTCAGCATTAATGGCGCTAAAAGCTGCTTTACAAGCAAAAAGCGTGCAGAAAGTCCCGCAAACAGCGTTCCGCACAAAAGCGCCCCAAAAAATCCGGCTATGATGCGCAGCAGCGAAAATCCGACAGACTGCCAAAATACAGACTCACCGGCAAGCACAAAAAGGCGCCTTATAACAGCAATAGGAGATACTAAAAGTATCTCCTGTCCGATTGCCATCGCGGCTGCCTGCCACACAAGCAGCCAAAACAACACAGCCCACCATTTAATTTTTACTCTTTTCATCTCTTTACCGGCTGTAATAAAAATCATCTCCCGGAAGCTGTCCGCCGACAGCCTTCGCATTTTGTTCCATCAGTACACTTAAATAGCCTGACAGCTGTGCTTTCATATCAGCGCCGTCAATATAAACAATATTACATTCCGGAATTGCTTTTTTAGCAACCGGCTCCGGCACAATATCATACTTTCCGACAAGCGCTGCCCCTGTGTCTACATCTGAATTTACAAACTCAACAGACGCTTTATAATGATCTAAAAAGTCTGCTACTGCTTCCGGATTTTCTTTTGCAAAATCAGTTCTGACAACAACAACACCTGTTAAAAGCGAACTCTTTTCATCGGCATTTTCCTGAACCTTTTCCCATTCCTCAGTTAAATCCAGTGCCGCACGTATATTTTCATTCTTTGTCTGCGCTGTTGTAAGGAATGGCTGCGGCAGCATCGCAATAGCCGTGTCATCCTTTGTCATCGCAGCAACACATTCTGAATGTTCGCTTTTCCACTCAATCGTGACATCCTTCTGAGGATCAAGGCCATTGGCACTTAAAATATAATTTAAGGCATACTCCGGTGTCGCACCTTTGCCGCTGGCATAAATTGTTTTGCCCGCCAAGTCTTTCACCGACTGTATCGTATCGCCATTTTCCGCAATATATAAAACACCGAGCGTATTAATTGCCAGTACCTGAACGCCACCTTCTGTATTATTATATAAAACAGATGCAAGATTTGCCGGCACTGCCGCTATATCCGCTTCACCTTTCACAAGCTTCGGTGTTACTTCATCCACAGAAGCTGCGATTGTAAAATTATAGTTTTCATTTGTAAGCTTCCCGGCCTCGGCATCATCCAT
>USSL01000216.1 GCA_900557175.1 uncultured Eubacteriales bacterium | reverse complement strand
TGTGCTGTGCTAACCGCCGGAGAACTTTGCTGTACTTTTTTGTATGGTTTTTTCTTGTCTGTACTATACAGATATGCTATACTCAACCTATCAAGAAAAAGACAGGAGATGTAAAACTATGGCAATAGGAGAAAGAATCCACCATTTTCGACTTCTGCGTGGATTCACGCAGAAATATTTAGGGCAACAACTCGGATTCAGCGAATCACAGGCTGATGTCCGTATTGCACAGTATGAAAAAGGTGCCCGCAGTCCAAAAGAAAACTATCTGAATGCACTGGCTGATATTTTTGATGTCTCTCCGCATGCACTGGCTGTCCCGGATATCGACAGCTATGTAGGACTTATGCATACCTTATTTACATTAGAAGACCTTTACGGACTTCATATTGGTGAGATTGACGGAGAACTCTGCCTCCGGCTGGACAAATCCAAAGGAACCACCTACCTTTCTATGTTTGATATGTTCCATGCATGGCAGGAGCAGGCAGAAAAGCTGAAATCCGGAGAAATCACTCAGGAAGAATATGATCAGTGGCGGTATAATTATCCGAAAAACGACAAATAAAAAACCAACGAAAAAGGCCTTACCAAATTGATTTCACTCAATTCAGTAAGACCTTTTTTGTCGGTTTCACACATATTACCTGACAACCACAAGATTCCGGATAAATAATGCCAAAATCTCTTGCGTTATCATTTTGTTATCAAATAGAACTTTATCTGCTCTAAAACGCCCTGTTTATAAGGCTTTCCAAAAATTTTTAATTATTCAAACTCTATCGTCGCCGGTGGTTTCCCCGTGCAGTCGTACATAACTCTATTGATGTGTTTCACCTCATTGACAATTCTGCTTGTTGTTTTCCCGATAACTTCCCATGGGATTTCAGCACTTTCGGCGGTCATGAAATCAGTTGTCGTCACAGCTCTGAGGGCAACGGCATAGTCATATGTTCTTTCATCACCCATAACGCCGACAGAGCGCATATTTGTAAGCGCCGCAAAATACTGACCGATTTCTTTATCAATACCGGCTTTTGCGATTTCTTCACGCCAAATAGCATCAGCTTCCTGAACCATTTTGACCTTTTCGGCAGTCACTTCGCCAATGATACGAATACCAAGTCCCGGTCCCGGGAATGGCTGGCGGAATACAAGATATTCCGGAATACCTAATTCCAAACCTGCCTTGCGCACCTCATCTTTAAACAAATCACGCAGCGGCTCAATAATTTCTTTAAAATCAACATAGTCAGGAAGACCGCCAACGTTGTGATGGGATTTGATGACGGTAGATTCACCACCGACACCACTTTCAACAACATCCGGATAAATGGTTCCCTGTACAAGAAAATCTACAGCACCGATTTTCTTCGCTTCTTCCTCGAAAACACGAATAAATTCTTCACCGATGATTTTGCGCTTTGCCTCCGGTTCTTCAACACCTTTAAGCTTTGCATAAAAACGTTCCTGGGCATTGACACGGATAAAATTTAAGTCATAATGTCCGTTCGGGCCGAAAACAGCTTCAACTTCGTCACCCTCATTTTTACGAAGAAGACCATGATCTACAAATACACAAGTCAGCTGACTCCCAACTGCCTTTGAAAGCATAACGGCAGCTACCGATGAATCAACACCGCCGGAAAGAGCACAAAGCACCTTGCCATTGCCGACTTTTTCACGGATTGCCTTAATTGATTCCTCAACGAAAGAATCCATTTTCCAATCGCCTGAACACTGGCACACATTGTAAACAAAGTTAGAAAGCATTTTTTTACCCTCTTTTGTATGAAGCACCTCAGGGTGAAACTGTACTGCGTACAGATTTTTTGCTTCATTTTCAATCGCTGCCACCGGACAGTCGGATGTATAAGCAGAAATTTTAAAATCCGGCGCTGCCTTTGAAATATAATCATTGTGGCTCATCCAACAGATTGTTTTTTCTGATACATCCTTAAATAATTTAGATGTTGTATCGACATTAACCTCGATTTTCCCATATTCACGGACAGGCGCTTTTTCAACTTTACCGCCAAGCAAATGCATCATCAGCTGTGAACCGTAACAAATACCGAGAACCGGAATGCCCAGTTCAAAAATTTCCTTTGTATATGTCGGTGAATCCTCAAGATACACGCTGTTTGGACCACCCGTAAAAATAATACCCTTCGGATGAATTTCTTTAATTTTTGATATATCTGTTTTATAGGAATAAATTTCGCAGTATACATTGCATTCACGCACGCGGCGCGCAATAAGCTGATTATACTGACCGCCAAAATCAAGAACAATCACTGTTTCTCTTTTCAAAGTTTATCCTCCTGTTCTTTTGAAAAAATAGAAATTTACATTTTATTATAAAATAATCACTTTAATTTTACAAGAATTATTTTGGTCTAACTGCAAAATCATATTGATTTTCTCTTTGTTATTTTTCCTTTTTATGGTATATTTATAGAAGATATTGAGGGCAAAAGTCTTTTGCCCTCTTTGACGGCGACAGATTATGATAATGGAGTTTTAATCATGGATAAAAAGAAAGAAAACAGTTTTTTAATGCAGGGCACGATTTTAGCGGCCGCTGCAATGATTACAAAGTTTATCGGCCTTGCCTACCGCATTCCCCTGACCAATATTTTAGGGGCGGAGGGCAACGGCTACTACGGCATTGTTTTTCAGGTATACAATCTTGCACTGATGCTGACATCCTACAGTCTTCCGATGGCTGTTTCAAAGCTTGTTTCAGAGCGGCTCGCAAAGCGTCAGTATCACAATGCCCAGCGTGTTTTTAAAGGCGCCTTAAATTTTGCCGCCATTGCCGGCGGCGCGGCGACGCTGATTATTTTTATCGGCGCCGGTTTTATATGTACGAATATCCTTAAAATGGATTTGGGTGTTTATGCATTGAGAACATTATCACCGTGTATACTGATTGTCGCCTTTTTAGGTGTTCTGCGCGGCTATTTTCAGGGACATGCTACAATGCTTCCGACAGCGGTATCACAGATTATTGAGCAGATTATTAATGCTGTTGTCAGCGTTGTCTGCGCTTATCTTCTTCTGAAGATCGGACAA
The DNA here is from genome assembly GCA_900557175.1 of uncultured Eubacteriales bacterium. Taxonomy (GTDB): domain Bacteria; phylum Bacillota; class Clostridia; order Lachnospirales; family Lachnospiraceae; genus Scybalocola_A. The sequence goes on along the minus strand of USSL01000216.1, from coordinate 743 downwards.
AGCATGGCCACGGGCGATATGAAAGAATCCTACGGTGCAGCGCTTAGCGCTTCCGGCGCAACAATCGGTACTGTTTTAGGCGCCCTCTCCGCCCTCGTATTTTTAATTGTTTTATACCGTGCGTACAGTCCTATTGTCAAACGCCGCCTGAAACGTGAACGTGTGCGGCATCTTGAAAGTCAGAGAACAATTTATAAAATATTGCTTCTGACAATCGCGCCTGTTATTTTAAGTGCAACCTTGAGCAATATAAGCAATATTCTTGACCAGGCTGTTTTCACAAATATCATGACAATACAAGGCGTCCCTGAAAAGGAATACACAATGCTTTTAGGCCTTTTTAACGGACAATATGACACGATGATTGGTATTCCTCTGAGCGTGGCAACTGCCCTTGCCGCCTCCTTTATGCCAAGCCTTGTCGCGGCCATCCAGACTGGAACGAAACGTCAGATTCACCATAAAATTTCTCTCGTATCGAAATTTAATATGCTGATTGCAATTCCGTGTGCGGCAGGATTTATTATACTCGCACGCCCGATTTTGGATTTATTGTTTTTCACACAGGATAATGAAATTCCTGCAATGCTGCTTCGCATCGGCGGTATTTCTGTTGTATTTTTCTGTCTCTCAACAGTGACAACTGCTGCCCTTCAAGGTATGGATAAGATGACAGAGCCGGTTAAAAATGCTGCCATCGCTCTTGTGATTCACCTTATTGCCCTTGTAATTATGCTGGCTGT
>USSL01000215.1 GCA_900557175.1 uncultured Eubacteriales bacterium | reverse complement strand
CGTGCCATCGCGGCAATGCCCGGTGCATCTCTTGGCGTACAGCTTGCGGCATGTGCGGTCGGCAGCGGCAGCTTCTGTTATCTTTTCGGAGGCTCTCTTGTAGACAGCTTATGTACGGTGCCTGTCGGAGTGATACTCTGTCTTTTTCAATATATGATGGGCAGGGCAAAGATTTCAAAGATGATGCAGACAATATTTTCAAGCGCTATTGTTACGCTGATGGGGATGCTTGTGGCATTTTTGTGCCGGCCGTTTCTGCCGCAGATTGATATGGACAAAATCATTATCGGAGGACTGATTATTTTAGTGCCGGGGATGCCGTTTACAACATCAATCAGAGACTTTTTTAACGGTGATTATCTGTCGGGAACAATACGGCTCATTGATGCGCTGCTTGTGGCGGTCTGCATGGCGATCGGCGTTGGCATTGTTTACACGCTTGTTTATTAAAAGGAGGCGCTTATGAAAATTTTATTTGAGTTTATTGCGGCTTTCTTTGCGACAGCGGCATTTTGTGTTATTTTTAATGCGCCGAAAAAGCAGTGGATTTTTTGCGGTTTGACAGGAAGCATCGGATGGATTTTTTACAGAATATTTGATGAGAATTTCAGTGTTGTTACGGCCAATCTTGCGGCGGCAGTGACAGTGACACTTTTAGCGCGGATTTTTGCAGTGTGGCGGAAATCACCGGTGACTATATTTTTAGTGGCGGGGATTATTCCGCTTGTACCAGGTGTTGGTATTTATTATACATCTTATGATATTTTTATGAATCATTTGACAGAAGCGTCACAAAAAGGTATGGAAACATTAAAAATTGCCATTGCGATTTCTCTCGGAATTATGTGTGTCCTTTTGATTCCTCAGAAGCTTTTTGTGCGGGCACGGGCAATATTTACCCGCAAGCCCTCAAATATCAGCGAACAGAAGAACGCCGGCGGCCATGAAAATACCAGTGAACAGAAGAACGCCGGCGGCCATGAAAATATCAGCAGTCAAAAATAAGCGTTTCGCCGTCGACGGCGGCGCTGTAGCAAAGACCGAGGTCACAGATGCCTGCCCTGGCGCTTGTGGCTTCGGTTACTTTTTTTATAAAGCTGTCTTTATGATGGATGTCAGTAAGCACTGTCATGGAGACAATGTCTGTGTAATCCGTTTCAAGGACGGGCAGCGCCATTGTGCCGGCGATATACTGGATTTTTCCAATGCCGTTATAATCGATTGTGATTTGAATACGGTGGGAAAGCTGCTTTTTTATAATTGTGCTTGCGGCAAGCCCTTCCTGAACGGCCTTTGAGTAGGCACGGACAAGTCCGCCGGTGCCAAGAAGTGTTCCGCCGAAATAGCGGGTAACAACAACGGCAGTATTGCATACTTTTTCGCCGAGAAGTACGTCAAGCATCGGTTTTCCGGCAGTGCCGGCCGGTTCGCCGTCATCGCTGCAGCGTGTCACTTCGTTTTTCAGACCGATGACAAAGGCGTGACAGTTGTGCCGCGCATCCCAATATTTTTTCTTTGTCGCTTCGATAAAGGCGATGGCTTCATCTTCTGTTTGGACAGGGCAGACAGTGGCAATAAAACGGGATTTTTTTTCAACAATCTCGCCGCTGCCGCCCTTATATGTGATTTTATAACATTCGGGTAAAGAAACTTTATTTTCCATAATAACTCCTTAAATATGTCGTTGATCAGGCATTTGCAGCTGTGCTGCCTGTTTATTGTATCACATCTTTAAAAAATGGGAAATATGTAAAGGGAAAAGAAAAATTATGACTTTTTTATGAAGAATTCAGTCAACCGCAAATTTGCTCTTTATTTCGCTAAAATAATTTGCTATAATTGAAAAGTCAGCAGATATTTACGGGAGAAGTGCGTTTTGTCTGATGGCGTCAAGTATAAAGGAGGAAGCCTGATGGATTATAGTAAACACGGGATCAATAAGAAAAAACGACAGATTCGTTCCAGTGTGCCGAAAGCGGAAAAGAAGCTGAATTTTACAATTTTTCGAGTCGTTATTATCGCGATTCTTTTTATTGCAGTTATCGGTGTCAGTGCCGGTATCGGCGGAATAAAGGGCGTGATTGACAGTGCGCCGGAAATTAATATAGAAGATGTTGCGCCGAAGGCATTTAAGTCCTATATGTATAATCAGGACGGTTCAACAGCGGTAGAACTTGTGGAAACCGGTTCAAACCGTATCGAAGTCGAAATTGATGAGATGTCAGAGCATTTGCAGAATGCTTTTATTGCACTTGAGGACGAACGTTTCAGAGACCACAACGGTATTGATATGAAAGGTATTTTAAGAGCCTTTGTTGTTGGTGTGAAGAACGGTAACTTTTCAGAGGGTGCAAGTACAATTACACAGCAGCTTTTAAAGAACAATGTTTTTTCAGGCGGTAATGAAGGCAATTTTCTTTTGAAATTAAAGCGTAAGTTTCAGGAACAGTATCTTGCGCTGCAGCTTGAAAAAGAGATGGATAAAGACAGTATTCTGGCTGCCTACTTAAATACAGTATTTTTAGGTCAGAACTGTTACGGTGTTGAGGCGGCATCAAGATTTTATTTTAATAAACATGCTTCAGAGTTAAACATTGCGGAAAGTGCCGTGATGGCAAGTATTGTTCAGAATCCTTCAGAGTTTGATCCGTATTTGTATCCGGAGAAAAACCAGAAGCGCCGTAAGGAAGCGCTGCGCAAGATGAAGGAGCAGGGCTACATCAGCGAAGAAGAATATAATGAGGCACTGGATGAGAGTGTTTATGATTCAATCAAGACGAATGTTGAAAATTATAAGGCCGAGAATAATAAGCAGTATACTTATTATCAGGATGCGGCGATTAGCCGTCTTATTGACGATTTAATTGAGTATTATGATTATACAGATAATCCAGAAACAACAGATGTGAATGAGGCCTACCAGCAGGCAAAACATAAGCTTTACAGCGGCGGCTTTAAGATTTATCTTGCACAGGACACACAGATTCAGAAAATTTGTGATGATGCCTACGCTGATGAAAGCAATTTTCAGACGACAGACTGGCTGTTGGATTGGGCAATGACAGTCACGACAACGGTGGACGGCAAAACAGAGCAGACAAACTATTCTGTACAGATGCTTGAAAATTGGCTGAAGCAGCAGCGCGGTTCTTACTCAAGACTTTATAAGAGCATGAGCAAGGAAGATGCCAAAGCGATGGCAGAGGAGGATATTGCACAATATAAAGCATCATTAAATATTCCGTCTGATGCAAAAATCGATGAGCGGACAGATTTTACAGTGCAGATGCAGTCAGCTTTTGTACTGATCGACCAGCATACCGGTTATGTGAAGGCCATTGTCGGCGGCCGTGGTGAGAAAAAAGAAAGTATGAGCTTTAACCGTGCGACAGATATGACACGTCAGCCGGGTTCTACATTTAAGATTTTATCAACTTATGCACCGGCTTTGGATGAAAAGGGTGACACACTTGCCTCAACAAAGGTGGATAAGGTGTATACAGGTTATGGCGGCCATCAGGTCAACAACGTCGATATGGTTTGTACAAACGGTCCGATAACGTTCAGACGTGCCATTGAGCAGTCTAAAAATACGATTGCCACATGGGTTATGGATGAGGATGTAACGCCGGAGTTTGCCTATAACTTTTTGATTGACAGGTTTGGCTTTACAACACTTGTACCGGAGGATAAAGTTATTTCGATGGCTATTGGCGGTCTTACAAACGGCGTCACACCGCTTGAAATGACGAATGCCTTTGCGGCGATTGCCAATAAGGGTATTTATACAGAACCGGTATTTTATACAAAGGTTGTCGATCATGACGGCAATGTGATTATTAATAACGAAGCGTCTGAGACACACCAGGCAGTGAAGGAGTCCACAGC
>USSL01000214.1 GCA_900557175.1 uncultured Eubacteriales bacterium | reverse complement strand
CTATACATATTCCACACTGTATCTCTTTTATTGTAGTATACGCAGATTTTTTATTCAAGCTGTTTTGCACTTCCAAATATTACATTTTCCTTACAATTTTTATAGGACTTCTCTGTTTTTTCCTTTAATGCACGCGCATAAGCCGGACTTCTTGTGGAAACACTACTGTCCGTAACTATAAACAATATTTTTCAGTAAGGAGACGAACATCATGGAAAAGAACCCAAGTATTGCATGTACAATCAAAGAATGCCGCTACCACTCAAACTGCTGCGATTATTGCACACTCTCTCAGATTAAAGTCGGTACACACGAAGAAAACCCTACAAAATGTGAATGTACAGATTGTGAATCTTTTGTCTTGAAATAAACAGAAGATTTGATTATCCACCGTTAATCCACATATATTGTGGTCAAAAATCGACATTTTGTGTACAGTTATACACGTTATGTGGATAAATTGTGGATAACTTCAAGTTATCCCCCGGTTAAACGCCATATTTTCCGGGGGATTATTAAAATAACCTTTCATTTTCATTGAAGTCTTTTGTTAAACATAGTACAATATTAAGAAGCCGTAAACAGACATCGTCCATGGCACATGAATGTGAAACTTTACGGCACCAGATTCTATATTTACTTAACAGAAGGGTTGTTATTATGAAAAGAGAAAAACTTTCTTCCCGCCTCGGATTCATTCTTATTTCCGCAGGCTGTGCGATCGGGCTCGGCAATGTCTGGCGTTTTCCTTATATCGTCGGAGAATACGGCGGCGCCGCCTTCGTACTTATTTATCTTCTTTTCCTTGTGATTCTCGGTCTTCCGATTATGACAATGGAATTTTCAGTCGGACGGGCAAGTCAGGTCAGCGCTGCCTTATCCTTTGATAAACTGGAACCGGCCGGAACCAAATGGCACTTATATAAATGGGGTGCAATGGCCGGAAACTATTTGTTAATGATGTTTTATACGACCATCGGCGGCTGGCTCTTACTTTATGTCTTCAAAAGTGCTTCCGGACAATTTGAGGGATTATCCCCGGACGGTATCGCCGCTTCTTTTTCAGAGCTTCAGGCGCAGCCGGGACTGATGACTGTCTGCATGATTATCGTTGTTGCTCTATGCTTTGCAGTGTGCGGCATGGGACTGCAAAAAGGTGTTGAGAAAATTACAAAGACAATGATGCTCTGCCTTTTAGCCCTCATGGTTGTTCTTGCATTAAAATCCATCACGCTTGACGGCGCCTCCAAAGGTCTTGAATTTTACTTAAAACCGGACTTTTCAAAGCTGGTTGAGCACGGTCTTGGCGAAGCTGTCTTTGCCGCCATGGGACAGGCTTTCTTTACATTAAGCCTCGGCATCGGCGCTATCGCAATCTTCGGCAGCTACATAGGCAAGGAACGTTCTTTAATGGGCGAGTCCATCTACGTGACTGTCCTTGATACTTCCGTTGCCTTTATCGCCGGCCTGATTATCTTCCCGGCATGTTTTGCATTTAATATCGAAGCCGGCAGCGGCCCGTCACTACTTTTTATTACACTGCCGAACGTGTTTAACACAATGTCCGGCGGACGCTTCTGGGGCACACTGTTCTTCATCTTTATGCTGTTTGCAGCTGCCTCAACAATCATCGCAGTCTTTGAAAATATTATTTCATTTGCCATTGACCTCACAGGCTGCAGCCGGAAAAAAGCCGTTGTAATCAATCTGTTTGTGATTATTATTTTATCACTGCCATGTATCCTCGGCTTTAATGTATTAAGCGGCTTCACACCGTTTGGTGCAGGTTCAAACGTCCTTGATTTGGAAGACTTTATCGTCAGCAACAACCTGCTGCCGCTCGGAAGTCTTGTCTATCTGCTGTTTTGTACATCCCGCTACGGCTGGGGCTTCAAAAAGTTCACCGACGAGGCAAATACCGGCAAAGGCGTCAAATTCCCGAAATGGGCAAGAATTTATGTTTCTTATATACTGCCGCTGATTGTATTATTCATCTTCGTTCAGGGCTATGTAAGCAAGTTCTTTATGTAAGAAACCGATATGTGTTTTGATTAAAGGCTAAACTATAAAAAGAGGGTATCGCAAAATCGTCAAATTAGATAATGAAGCGATACCCTCTTTGTTGCTGTATTTTTTACTATACTATTTCAAAAATCAACGTTTATGATACTTTGTTCCCCTGCCGTTTCCCGTAATATACACAAATTCCTGTGAAATCAGGGCATTTAAAATGGTATGGATTTTAGATTTTCCGAATCTACTCAGTCGCACTATTTCACTCATTGACTTTCCCTCCGTTTTTGAAAGTATGTCATACACAATAACTTCCTCTGCTTTCATTGATTTTTTTGATTTCACAACAGGAAGCACTACTTTGATGGAATTTTCGTAAATTTCAAAAATCGGCTTTGATACGCTGTCTTCATAACATTCCTTAATTCTTCTTATCCCTGTTCCGAAAATCTCGACAAGCTTAAGCCGGTAAAAGACATTACTTATAATCGGATTTCTCAATTTTGAATAATTTCCTGCCAGATATTCTTCCTTTGATAATTCAAAAGGAAGTCCTCCCGGCGAAAAAACTTCGATTCTGTCATCAAACATAAACACCCTTATTTGCTCTTTAATATCCCATACCCGATGAATAAGTGCGTTGGCAATTGCCTCTCTGAAAGCTTCCGCGGGAATCCTTTCAACTTTTTTTCGAACTGCCCCCTCAATGACCTCGTATTGATAATAATCTTTATACATCTCATAAGCTTTATCATATACGGTTAAAATTGAAATATGTTCAAAAGTTTTCCGTTTCTGTATAATGCTTATAGATTCTCCAAACTTCCCTATATCAATTCCGGGATATGAATTATCGTCCGCCAAAATTTCAGCCGCAATATTATATCCCTCCTTCTCTGAATATAAATTTAAAGTTTTAAGCACATTTTTATCACACGCATCAATTCCTGTAATATCCATCAGCCTTTTTTCTAAAACTTTAAAAGTCAAATTTTGGTTATCTGCAGAAAGTTCTTCATAGCTGCTGTTGCGTCCCTCCAAAATAAGCCTTGTCAATTCAATCGTATCAACTTCAATCGTTGCCGTATCATTTCTTTTATATGCCTTTGATTTATACATATACGGCTTTTTCTTTCCGGCATGAACTGTGAGCACAACTGTATTTTCTCTCGTTATTTCAAGCTCATAATCCGGCTGAGGACTTACAGAGTCATTAATTTTATTTTCGATATCAAGACAGGTCTGCTCACAATCATCAACCCCTGTCGTAATCCCCTCATCATTAATACCAAAAACAATCTGTCCACCCTGATAATTTGAAAATGCACTCACTGTCTTTAAGAAAGTATTCGTAACCTTTTCCTTATATTCTAACCTTTTATTTTCTTTCATTAAAACCACCTCCAAAAAACGTATTTATCATAATTATATATTATCGTCTCAAATAAATCAATCGTATTTATTTTACGTTCGATTTCGTTTGATTAAAAGGGGGATTTTTACAACGAAAAGGGAGCATATCACATTACCGACAGCCCCCTGTGTTCGTTTTTATTGTTATATCTGTTAATACATTTTACTTGTCATATCCAAAGCACTCATATAGTCCTTCGTTATTCTCAAAACAAAATCCAAAACTGCCTTCATAGTCAAACATCGCTTCACTTTCTTTGACTTCTTTACCGTTATAATAAAACTCACCCTGTCCAATTCTTAATTCTGTTCCAAAAGGAATTAAGAAGCTTCCTTTGTCATCGATTAATGCCGTTTCTCCGTCTACATTTTCAATCAAATGATGATAGTCATAGCTTTCCACTTCCTGAATTTTATCCTTTACAAGGTAAGCGCAAAATATTGCTACGCTGCCCATGAATCACGCTTGCACCAAAATGATA
>USSL01000213.1 GCA_900557175.1 uncultured Eubacteriales bacterium | reverse complement strand
GTCCGAAGGATATTGTTATTGAAGAAATCAATGTAGATACACTTGAATTTATCGAGCTGACTTATAGTAAGGACGGTAAGGTTGTTAAGCTTAAGGAGGGCACAGATTATACAGTGAAGTCCGAGGGCGGAAGCAATCAGTGGAAGAAGTATATTTACACAATTAAGGCATCCTGTTTTGAGGAAGAAGGCGCTTATGCCATCAATATTTATTCTGAAGACAGAGCCAAGAATACATCGACAAACAGAATCAAGGAAAAGAGCATTGAGTTTGTTGTCGATAAGACACCGCCGACAATGGTTATTTCAAATATTGAAGACCGCGGCCGATATAAAGAGGACAGACATACATTTACACTGAGCGTGAAAGATAATACAACTTTATCTTATGTAGAGCTTTATCTTGACGGAAAGCTTGCCCATACATATAAAGGGGACGAGCTTATTGCAGAAAACGGCACAATTTCAATTAATGTGGAAAATAAGGGTGAGTATCAGACCGTCCGCCTTATTGCTTATGATGAGGCAGGAAACCCGACAGAGCCAATGGAATATAGTGTTCTCGTTACATCAAGCTGGTGGATCCAGTTCTACATGAATACGCCGCTGTTTGTCGGTTCGATTATCGGTCTTGCGGCAGTGATCGGTTTAGTGATATTGATTATTGTGAAGCGCAAAAAGAAAAATGCACAGTAATTATTGAGAAAATATTAAAATGAGTGTTCCCGCCAAAGACGGCGGGGTACTGAAAAATAAAAGGAGGAATTTAATATGGCATCAGGACGCACCGGAATGACACCGGAGGAGGTACGCAGTATTGCGAAAAGATTTGATGATGAAGGAGAAAATGTCAGCGGTATCATTGATAAGATGGTATCTATGTGTGATGAGCTTGCAGGTGTTTGGGAAGGTGACGCTGTGGAAGCTTATCAGGAAAAGTTTGCAGATCTGAAGCCGGGCTTTGAGTCAACATCAAGATTGATTCATGAAATTGCAGAGGCACTTAAGGATACTGCCAATGCTTATGAAGAAACTGATAAGAGTCAGGCAAGTAAATACAGAAGCTGAGCTGCTGAAACAGGCACATATACACATTGAAGCTTAAAACAGATATGCAAGGCAAACGGCGCAGGAATAAATTTTTCCTGCGCTTTCTGTAAAATGAAATTTATCGGAAAGCATATTTGTCAGAAAATAAGTTTTCTGATAAATTTCAGAAAAATATTTTTGCGGACAGTATGATGGAGATTAAGATGAAAAGAAAACAGGATGGGCAATATGCAGCATTTATGCTTGATGATATATCACAGTTTTATATGACTGGTTATAAAATATTGAGAAAACAGGAAAGCAGAGGATTATTGCCGTGCTTTAAAGAAAAGTATAACGGACGGCTAAAACTTCTCTATCCGATTGGCGGGCTGACGCCGCTGTCTTATGATGCGGTATCATGGAAAGAGAAAGATGTGAGAGAAAATATCGGGCAGATGATTTCTATTGTTCATGATTTGATGGAGAACGGATTTTTGCAGCCGGAAGCTGTGCAGCCGGATTTAGATTTTATGTTTATTGATAAGACATGCAGCCGGATTTATCTTATTGCACTTCCGGTAAATGTGGCGCCGGAGATTACGGCAGCACAAGAATGGCTTGCTGAATTTAAAAGAACACTTTTGTCCATCATAGGTTTTTGCGGCGGGACAGACGATGGGACACTTGCTGTACTTAAAAATAAAGTGATACGTCAGGCACAGTCGCTGGAGGTATTATGTGACGGTATGAATCGTATGATGGCACGTGAGCCATCCGGGAAATCTGAAAAAACAGATGCACGTAAGAATATGCGTTTAGTATTGGTCAGCCCGCCGGGAAATTTTAATCTGGAAGTTAATAAGCCGGAATTTACTGTCGGAAAGCTGCGCGGCGGTGTCGATGGCCTGATTGATTTTACGCCGACTGTGAGCCGGAAACATTGTCAGATTACGCATAGAGACGGCCGCTTTTATATACAGGATCTGGGAAGTGCCAACTATACTTATATCAATAATGTTATGCTGTCGCCGATGCAAAGTCCGGTGGAAATTAAAGAAGGCGACAGTGTCCGTCTGGCAGAATTGGAATTTAAAGTACAGTTTGTTTAAAATATGGAGGAAATATACTTTTGGAGAAACCGAAAATTGTTATTGTAGATACGGATGAAGACTATATTGTGCCGTTAGAGTATAAGATGATTTCTGAATGGGGCGATAAGGCAGATTTGGAAATTATAACATCTCTGAAATATTTCAATGAATTTTTTTCTGCACCGAAAACAATTTATATTTTAATGATCAATGAGTATTTGTATAGTGATAAAATACGCAAGCACCATATAAGCCATACATTTTTGCTCCGGGAGGAGGAGCATGGTGCAGAGGCGGCTGACAGTGATATATATCAAAGCGTTTATAAATATTCCGGTATTAAAGAAATCTATGCAAAGATTAGCCGTGTGATACGGCAGAGTAAAAAAACACCAGTTTCAGAAAAAACGAAGCTGTATGTGACATATTCGGCCGGAGGCGGCAACGGAAAAACAATATTGTCGCTGGCGTTGGCGCAGTCTCTGTCAGATTTTGGAAAAAAAGTACTTTATATCAGCGGAGAGGATTTTCAGGATTTTTATATATTTATGGAGAACGCGCCTGCATTTTGCCAAAGCCGGATGATTTACGATATCCTTGCGAAAATGCCGGGAATTGTCGGCGAATGTATGACGCAGATTGAATCAGCAGATTTTGACTATTTAAGACCGCTTGAACAGCCGCTGGTTGCTTACCAGCTGACGCAGGAGCATTATCGCTGGCTTTTGAAAATGCTCAGACAGTCAAGATTATATGATGTTATCGTTTTTGAAAGCAGCGTTTGTTTTTCGGATAAGACAATACATCTTTTTGAAGATGCAGATAAAGTGTTTCTCATATGCAGTCAGGGGCAGAGTGCTGTCTGTAAATTTAGCCGGCTGTATCGGAGTATGACTATTGAAAGTGAGAAGTTTCTCATCATATGCAGCCGATATGACCGTTTGAGGAAGGACTGGATGAAGGAAGAAATGAGCCATGTGTGCGCATTGATTTCAGAATATGTGGATGAGCAGGAGGAACCGCTGGATCTGAAGAAGGCAAAGGCGCTGAAGCTTCTGAAAAAAACGGTGTATAGTCTGGAATAAATTGTGCCGAAGGAGGATTATTGTGGAAGAAAAGGTCATTTTAATATTTCACTGGACAAAGAAAAAAGAAAGTTTTGATATCGAGGCTCCAGTGAAGCTTACGGCAAATGAATTGATTTTAGGGCTGAATACCGGGCTGTCGCTGGGGATTAATGTCAATGATATTTCCCAGCTTTATCTTAAGGCCACCGATCCGATAGCCCTTCTTAAAGGAAATAAGACACTGGCTGAATATGGTATCCGCAACGGTACGCAGATATGGTTTGACCGTTAGTGTAACGTGGCGGGAGAAAGGTGTAAAACTATGGATTATAAGCTTGTTTTATTTGGAAATGGTATATATAAAGAGATTGAATTGGATTTACAAAACTGTCAGCAGCTATTGATTGGAACAACACCGGAATGCCGGATACGGTTTAACCGGGAATATTTTTTTGAAGATTTTGTAATTTCGGCAGCGATTAAAAACGGGCAGTGGACGCTTGGCTGTCTTCAAAATGTTTGTTTTAAGACGGGAGGGCTTTTAAAACAGTCTTTTGTGACATTGACGGCCGGTGACAGCCTTACTGTATGCTATGAAAAAAATGACGGACAGCTTTTTCAGATTGATTTTATGTATGACCGCGAGCGTCAGGGGATGACTTATGATAAGTATGTGGAAATAGGAAATTTATGCGAATTAATGCTCGGCAATGCAGCCGGCTGTCAT
>USSL01000212.1 GCA_900557175.1 uncultured Eubacteriales bacterium | reverse complement strand
TACGCCTACTGGAATTTCCGCAAAAGCTTTGCCGATAGCGAACAGGAAATCTATGATATGATGTATACCGAAGTGACAAAAGGCATTGAAGGTACAGATATAAAAGCCGGTGTGATCAAGCTTGCCAGCAGCTTTAATGAAATCACGCCGATGGAAGAACATTTCTTTAAAGCAGCCGCCCGCGTCCAGCATGACACAGGCGTTGTGATCATCACCCACACACAGCAGGGTACGATGGGTGTGCAGCAGGCTGATTTATTAATTGCAAACGGCGCTTCTCCTGAAAAAATTGCTATCGGACATATGTGCGGCAGCACCGATATCGCCTACCACGAAGACGTATTAAAACGCGGCGTTTATGTCAATCTCGACCGCTTCGGTCTTCAGGGCGAGCTTTTTCATACACCGACCGACGAGCAGCGCATGGACGTCATTAAGGCGCTCTGCGACAAAGGCTACGGCGATAAAATTCTGCTCGGACACGATTCTGTCAATGTCAATCTCGGCCGCCCGCTTGTCATGACGCCATTTATGCAGGAAGCACTGAAAGACTCTAATATCCGCACTATCGGCGCAAAAGTCCTGCCGGGACTTAAAGCACGAGGCATGAGCGATGACGCCATCGACGCGCTCCTTGCGGCAAATCCTCAGCGTATTTTTTCCTAGATTGCTTATTATAAACTAAACACCCCCAAAGTGAATAAATCACACACCGTGCTTACATTCACCTTGGGGGTTATTTTTATTACTACAAATTACAGCCGTAGTCTACGACAAGTGCCTGTCCCGTGACAGCTTTTGACAATTCACTGGCAAAAAACAATATGGCATTTGCCTGCTCGATGGCTTCCGCTTTCGGAACACTGCGGCAAATATGTTCGTTGCATATTTTGACAAATTCTTCATCAAAATCTGCTCTTGCGTCTTTTGATAAAAGCGGTGTGATTGTCGGTCCCGGACAGACTGCATTGCATCGTATGCCCTTTCCCGCAAACTGGATTGCCACATTTTTTGTAATAGCCACAACAGCCGCTTTTGCCGCGCTGTAGGCAATGCCGGCATTGGCATACACGCCGCCGATCGAAGACACATTAACAATCGAACCCTCACCCTGTTTTTCCATAGGCACAAGTGCTGCCCGTGTCATATAAAATACAGAATCCTGATTGACCGCGCATATTTCACGCCACCACTCGTCAGAACAACGTGTAATCGGAATCTGCTTATCACCCATGCCTGCATTATTGACAAGAACGTCAACTCGTCCGTACTTTTCAAGCGTCTCAGAAATAATGCGGTCACAATCCTCTCTGACACTGACATCGCCGCTGACACAGTAAGCCTCGCCGCCTTTGGCGCATATTTCTTCTTCAACCTCTTTGAGCTTATCCATACGGCGGGCTGCAAGTACCACTTTCGCACCCTCGGCTGCAAGCACAAGCGCCGTTTCCCTGCCGATTCCTGAATTTGCACCAGTCACAACGATTACTTTGTTTTCAACTAATCCCATAAACTTATCCTCCCATCTACAGCTTTTTATGAAGCTTTAAAATTTCCACAAGCATTTTATCTCTATATTTGGCAATTTCCGGATTTGTATGTCCAATCTCATCTGGAAAATGCTTCATCATCTCATCGACCGAGGCCTGTGCAATTTCGCCGTATTCCTCATTCGGCATATGTTTCCAGTCGGCCATATCTGCAAGCCATGCGTCACCGCCGTTGCCAAGCATTGCCATCATACCTTTCAGTCCGCCCGGATTTCCAAGCTGCATAATCATGTTATGGCCAAAAATCGCCCAGCGTATACCCGGTCCGTAAACAAGGGCTTTGTCGGCATCCTCTGCCGTACAAATGCCGCGCATGACAAGATCGATCATCTCACGGTAAACCGCAAGCTGCAGACGGTTTGCGATATACCCTGGACATTCCTTATTTAATATATCTGCCTCTTTACCAATAGACTGGTAAAAATCTTTTGCAAGTGCTACAGTATCCTGATTTGTTTTTTCACAATATGTAATTTCCACAAGCGGGATTAAATGCGGCGGGTTATATGGATGTCCGCCGATACAGCGTTCAGGATATTTAGCATTTGCCGTAATATCAGAAATAAGAAGTCCTGACGAACTGCTCGCATAAATGGCTTCTTTTGGCGCATACTCCTCAATTTCAGCAAGAATACTCTGCTTTAAATTTAAACGCTCAGGCCCGTTTTCCTGTATAAAGCACGCATCAGCCACAGCTTCGGAAATCTTTGTCGTATAACGGATTCTTCCATGAATCGCCCCGATATCTTCTTTTTTTAAAGCGCCAAACTCGACTAACGAATCAATATTGCGCTCAATATTTTTCTTACAATTTTCAATCTGTTCGTCATTAATATCATACAGACACACATCAATGCCTTTCATCGCAAATAACAGTGTCCAGCTTGAGCCGATGACACCGCCGCCGACACAGGCTGCTTTTTTAATATCTTCTACTTTCATTTTCAAAATCCCCCCTATAAAAGTTCAAATACAGCCGCAGCGCCCATGCCGCCGCCGATACACATTGTTACAAGGCCATATTTTCCATGGTTATCCTGCAAATAGTCAAGCGCCTTACACGTTAAAAATGCACCTGTCGCACCCATCGGATGTCCCAGTGCCATCGCGCCGCCATACGGATTCACTTTTTCAGGATTCATCTTAAGTTCCCGCATACAAGGAATCGCCTGAGCCGCAAACGCCTCATTAAGCTCAATAACATCCATATCATCAATGCTCAGTCCCGCGCGCTTCATCGCCTTTGGCACCGCATAAATCGGTCCGAGACCCATCATTGTCGCGTCGCACCCTGCCACAGCAAAAGAAACCATATGTGCAACCGGCTTAATACCAAGTTCTTCCGCCTTCTCTGCGGCCATCACAACGACAAAGGCTGCTGCATCCGATGTCTGCGAGGATGTCGCTGCTGTCACCGTTCCTGTTTCCGGAATAAAACACGGTTTAAGCTCTGCAAGCGCTTCCATTGTCGTATTCGGACGAATACCCTCGTCCTGTGTCACAATTTTTTCATGACCGTCGGCATCTGTCACAGTTACCGGAATAATTGATGGTACAAGCTTGCCCTCTCTCTGCGCTTTTGCAGCTTTCATGTTCGACTCATACGCCATCTTATCCATTTCCGTGCGTGTAAGTCCGTACTTTTTCACAATATTTTCAGCCGTAATTCCCATAGGCATATAAGTGCCCGGTGCATGTTCATTCAGCCATGCATCCTGATATTCTTCAGGATAAGGGGCAAATGTATCTGTCATACTCTCAACACCGCCGGCCACAATCACATCACCCTGACCCGCCGCAATGGCATTGACTGCCGTCGCAATGGCCTGAAGTCCGGACGAACAAAAACGGTTAATTGTATGACCGGCCACACACTCCGGAAGTCCCGCTCTCACAGCCACACTCTTTGCAATATTCATTGACGTCGTATTGTGCTGTACCGCACAGCCCATAATGACATCTTCAATATCCGCTCTGTCAAGTGACGGCAGCTTATCAAGAACCCCCTTTAATATCTGCGCCGAATATTCAATCGGATGCGTTCCCGCAAAAGCACCTTTTCTCGAACGGCATACCGCAGAACGTCCGTATGCGGCGATAACCACTTCTCTATTCATACCTTAAAACCTCCTAAATCTATAAACTTATTTTTAGCATAGCATATATTTTAAAAATGATGAAATGACGGTTTTTACGGCGCTTATACCAAAAAGGAATAACAAAAAACAGGCGGTCAGATATTGTCGGCAAGGAAATTGAGGTTTGTCGGCTTAGCATATTGGAAATTTTCTTGTCCATATTTGATGTGCAAAGGCTGCCATATCATTTTTTGTGACACGCGGCGACTTTCTATGAGCGCCGCGCGCCTATG
>USSL01000211.1 GCA_900557175.1 uncultured Eubacteriales bacterium | reverse complement strand
CGGCATAACATCACAGGATGCAAAAGAAGTCTGCCGCTTTCCGGCCGCATTAAACGGAGAAATTCTGACCAGTCTGTGCACCCCTTTTTCAGAGCGCAGATATCCGTAAGCATTCTCTCCTCGTACTTCAAATGTCACGCCTTTGATTCCCGCAACATCTCCTTCCAGATAATCCAGAACTTCTACGGAAAATCCCTTTTTCTCTGCCCATCTGGTGTACATTCTGTAAAGCATGTTTGCCCAGTCACAGGATTCTGTTCCGCCTGCTCCGGCGTGAAGCGTAACGATCGCATGATCTCTGTCATACTCTCCGGTCAGAAGTGTCTGGATCCTCAGCTCTTCAAACTCTCCTTCAAAACGGAGCAGTTCTTCCTCGATCTCCTGCACCGTCTCTTCGTCCTGTTCCTCCTGACTCATCTCAATCAGCAGTCCCAGATCCTCATAATCTGCGTACATCTGCTCAATCTGCTTTACCGAATCCTGAAGACTTTTCAATACCTGCATCGTCTGTCTGGACTGATCCGGATTATCCCAGAATCCCGGCTCCTCGATCGTTCTTTCTAATTCCTCAATTCGTTCTTTCTTTGACGCTAAGTCAAAGTGAATCCCTCAAATCTTTCAGCGGCTCTTCGTATGCACTCAGTCTTACTTTCAGTTCATCTAATAAAACCACCTTGATCACCTCTTTCTTTTTTCAAAAGTCTGTTTTAAATCAACATTGACTGTGTATATATTGCAGCACAATGTCTGATGCAGTATACACACAGTCAACAAAATATTCAGGCACTTACCTGGTTACTATTTTCTTCCGCAGCACTGTTTGTACTTCTTGCCACTTCCGCACGGGCATGGATCATTTGGATAAACCTTTTCTTCTTTGCGCTTTACAGGCGCTTTTGCCATAGACTCATCCTTATTTGTGCCTGTCACTTTGGCAACCTCCTCGCGCTGTGCCGGCTGGCGCTCAACGCGCACATGCATCATCACATTGATCGTCTCTTTTGAAACGCCTGAGATAAGCTCATCAAACATATCATAGGCAGCAAACTTATACTCAACAAGCGGATCTCTCTGACCGTAAGCCTGTAAGCCGATGCCCTGACGCAGCTGATCCATATCATCAATATGATCCATCCATTTTCTGTCAATAACCTTTAATAAAACGACGCGCTCAAGTTCTCTGACCTGCTCCTCCTCCGGAAATTCCTTTTCTTTTTCCTCATAGAGTGCTGTCACCTTTTCATAAGCTTCTTCAATAAGACGATCTCTTTTATAGCCCTTATAATCATCTTTATTTTCAGAAAACGGCGCAATCGGAAATACCGGAAGAACGACATTATTTAATTCTTCAATATCCCATTCTGATACTTCCGTATCTTCATGAATCACATCACCGATAAGGCTTGTCAGTGTATCCTTTGCCATTTTCATAATGACGTCGCGCATATTTTCGCCGTTTAAGACGCGGCGGCGTTCTGCGTAAATAATCTCTCTCTGCTCATTCATGACCTGATCGTACTCAAGAAGATTCTTACGGATACCAAAGTTATTGTTCTCAATCTTCTTCTGCGCTTTCTCTACGGCACTTGAGAGCATCTTATGCTCAATCGCCTCACCCTCAGGGAAACCAAGAGAATTAAAAATACCCATCAGACGCTCTGATCCGAACAGACGCATCAGGTCATCTTCAAGTGAAATATAAAACTTAGACTCACCCGGATCACCCTGTCGTCCGGCACGTCCGCGCAGCTGATTATCAATACGTCTTGATTCATGACGTTCTGTACCGATAATATAAAGACCGCCGATTTCTGCCACACCGTCGCCAAGCTTAATATCTGTACCACGGCCGGCCATATTGGTCGCAATCGTTACAGCGCCCTTCTGACCTGCATCAGCGACAATCTCTGCCTCAAGCTCGTGGAACTTCGCATTGAGGACTTTATGCTGAATTCCTTTTTTCTTAAGCTTTGCGCTGATTTCTTCAGAACCCTCGATTGTGATTGTGCCGACAAGCACCGGCTGTCCTTTTTTATGGCACTCGATAATTGAATCCACAACAGCATTGATTTTTTCTTTATGTGTTTTATATACAGCATCGTGATGATCTTTACGCGCTACCGGCTTATTTGTCGGTATTTCGATAACGTCCATGCCGTAAATATCACGAAACTCCTTTTCCTCTGTGAGTGCCGTACCTGTCATACCGGATTTCTTATTGTATTTATTAAAGAAGTTCTGGAAAGTAATTGTGGCAAGTGTCTTACTCTCACGTTTAACCTTCACGCCCTCTTTCGCCTCAATGGCCTGGTGAAGACCATCCGAGTAACGGCGTCCCGGCATAATACGTCCCGTAAATTCATCGACGATTAATACTTCGTCATCCTTGACAACATAATCCTTATCTCTTGCCATAAGGTTATGGGCGCGCAGCGCAAGAATAATATTGTGCTGGATTTCAAGGTTTTCAGGATCGGCAAGGTTTTCAAGATGGAAAAACTTCTCCACCTTATGAACGCCTTCTTCTGTTAAGTTGACGCTCTTTTCTTTTTCATCAACAATAAAATCGCCGGTCTCCTCGATTTCTTCCTGCATAATGGCAGCCATCTTTGTCATCTCGCCCTTGCGCTCGCCCCGCTTTAACTGGCGTGCAAGAATATCACAGACACGGTAAAGCTCTGTAGACTTGCCGCTCTGTCCTGAAATAATAAGCGGTGTTCTCGCCTCATCAATTAAAACAGAGTCAACCTCATCAATGATGGCATAGTTTAAATCGCGCTGTACGAGACGTTCCTTATAAATGACCATATTATCACGCAGATAATCAAAACCAAGCTCATTATTTGTCGCATACGTAATATCACAATTATAGGCTTCACGGCGCTCCTCAGGTGTCATGCTGTTTAAAATAACACCGACACTCAGTCCCAAAAAGCGATGAACCTGTCCCATCCACTCGGCGTCACGGTGTGCCAGATAATCATTGACTGTGACAATATGAACACCCTTTTCTTCAAGGGCATTTAAGTAAGCCGGAAGTGTCGATACAAGTGTCTTACCTTCACCTGTACGCATCTCGGCAATACGGCCCTGATGTAAAATCACACCGCCCACAAGCTGCACACGGAAATGACGCATGCCGAGCACTCTTTTGGCAGCCTCTCGCACAACCGCATAAGCCTCTACCAAAAGGTCATCCAATGTCTCACCTTTTTTAAGACGTGCCTTAAATTCATCTGTCTTTGCCTTAAGCTGCTCATCTGTCAGCTTTGAAATTTCAGGCTCCAGCGCCTCTATCTTGTCTACGATAGGATACACACGCTTTAACTCTCTCTCGCTGTGTGTACCGAGGATTTTATCCATAATACTCATCTTATTCACTCCTAACCGGGCCGCCGATAACTCCAGTAGCCCATACTAGGCTATTGTAGCATTGTTAAACGTATTTTTCAATGTAAAAGTGTGTTTTTTCCGGCATAGTATTTTACAAAAGGCTTTACTGAAGAAATAAAAGTGTTCGAATACAAAAAACAGGAACATTTCCGGATGAAATGTTCCCATCTTTTACTTTATCATCATACCCGTGACGATTTCTTTAAAAATGCAATGCCAACTGTCTGCGGTCCGACATGCACGCCGATAGCTGCGCCAATGCGGTGCACTGCGATTGTCTGGCCGCCAAAAAAACGATCCTCGGCCGCCAGCCGCTTTAGGGCATCACAGTCCTCTCTGCTGCCGCCATAACCTAAAACAATGTTGTACGCGCGAATATCCTCTCCGCTTTGCACAAAATAAGCCTTTGCAAGCTCCAAAAGCTTTGCGGCCGCTTTCTTTTTACCTCTTGCGACGCCTTTTGAAACGAGCTCGCCGCGGGGCAGACCGATCATGTAGGGTGATTCCCCACGGGAAGCAAACAGCCCGGCA